>NZ_JBMDWE010000004.1:0-181924 GCF_053579655.1 Gelidibacter sp.
CTACCTGAATAATCTTATTGCATTAATCAAGATGCAGTTGCTCGGGGGGATACGAACAAAAAGGTAAACCCAGGATGGTTCCGCGCTTTCTTGATACCATCAAAATACAGCATGAGCTCCTCATAACGGGGATTGGCTATGGTGGTGCTGGAAGGAAAGAGCGCCTCAAGGGCAACATTGTCACTGGCCAGCAGTTCTTCTAAAGAACGGGTACTGGCCTTGAACAGGCGCATATAATTGTTTACCGTATTGCGGGATATCCCTAGGGTAGCACCTATTTTACGGTTGCTAAACCCATCAATATATAGGGAAATGATTTGTTTTAAGTCCATTGGATCAAGTGTGTTGGCCATATCGCATACTTTTAAGCGATAAGGTAATTAATACTTGATCTTTCAAAGTCGGTACAGTTGGACCAGATCGAAATATGGCACAAATCGAACCACTATAGGCTTTTACCAAACAGGCAAAAATGGCACAGTTTGAACCGAAATGCCTGGCACTATGAAACCGAAATCAATGGCACAAATCGAACCGAAGTAATCAACACTAATTACTCCTGGGAATTTTAACAATGGTTTCCACTCCAGATTGGTCATCCTTGTTTTTGATTTCATATATATAATTCTCATCATAAAGATTGCGCAACCTGTCGTTTATATTTGATAAACCAATTCCCTTTTTAAATAAGGCAGTTGGACTATCTTTTAACAACGCACCATTATTTTCAACTATAATCACCAATTGCTCGTTTTCAGCATAAATTTTAATGAGTATCTCCAACTCTGTATGATCATACGAATAACCATGCTTAATTGAATTTTCTATAATTGGCTGAAGTAATAGTGTGGGCACATTATATTGAAGTAAAGCTTCATCAATCTCTTTTTTTATAACTAAATGATCTGAAAACCTTACGTTTAAAATATTGAGATAATATTCAAGAATTCGAAGTTCCTTTTCAAGCCTTATGGTATGACCCCCATTGTCCTTAAGTATTTCTCTAAGAAAATCACTCAAATCGGCAATCGTATCTTTGGCCTTACCAGGATCAATATCTGTTAAGACAGCAATCGAGTTTAGGGTATTAAACAAAAAATGTGGTTGCATTTGTGATGAAAGCATTTTAATTCTGGTATTTACCAATTGTGCTTCCAGTTGATTTTGTTTCTTCTCAGCTTCTTTCACCTGTTTTAAATAATAATAAGTATAAACGATAAAAACCATGGCAAAATAGGTCAAAAAGTTCAACTCAATTACGTTCATAAACCTATAAATACTATATTGAATGTCGTATTCAGATATGGTAAACATTCCTTTTAGCCAACTTTGCAAATCGGTAATAAGACGTATGACCATTCCAATAAAAAGCGATAAGACCGTATGGATAGAAATAATTTTAACCCAAGAATAATTTTTATTTAAAAACCGCTTGGTGCTCACGGCTATAAACGTCATATAGCTCACCACGATAATATAATCGAGAAATGGATTATAGATTAAAAAATCACGCAATGAGGACGACATGCCCTCATTCCCAATGGATTCCATGTAAAGTATTTTTGCAATCAAAACGAGGTAAAAAAGAAGATAAAAACCAGCCAAAAGCAAAACGAGATTCAGGTCTATAAATTGTCTTTTTTTATTGAAGAAGTTCATGATATTCCTATTTTTTCAAGAAATTCATTTTTATGAGATTTACTTATGCGCAACATTTTATTATCGGTCATTTTGGCGTCAATTTCAGAAAAACTAGAATGCACAATTTCTCTAACAAAATTTATATTTACGACGCTCGATCTATGGATTCTAAAAAAAACAGCTTCGTCAAGTCCATCACAGAGTTTGGTCAATGCTTCACGCAACATGTACTTTTTATTCGCAACAAAAATCTCCACATAATATCCTGAAGAAGTAATGTACATGATATCCAAAGGATTGATTAAGATGGTTTTATTGCCTTGCCTAATCAGGAATTTTGTCGGCATCGGGACTTTTCCCGATTTCATGCTGTAAAAATGGAACAACTCTTCAAATCGTTTTTTGAAGTTAGCATCAGCCTCTGACTTTGAAGTTTTTAAAACCCTGTCTATAATCCTAAAAAAACGTTGGTCCTTAAATGGTTTTAGCAAAAAGTCAAACGCCTCCACTTCGAAAGCTTTCAAAGCATAGTTATTATAAGCCGTGACAAAGATTACAATAGGTTTTGGAGATATTTTCATTTTTTGGAGCACTTCAAACCCATTCATGTCCTTCATGTTAATATCAAGGAAAATAAGATCTGGCTGAAGTTTATCGATGGAAATTATTGCGGTTTTACCATTTGAGCATTCCCCAAGCACTTCAATTTGAGGCACTGTTTCCAATAATTTCAGAACTCTTTTACGCGCCAGTTCTTCGTCATCTATGACCAATGCTTTCATAATCTAAGGTGCGAAAATTAATAGCTATCTAAAAGTAATTTAAAGTTATTTAATCTCATCCAACTGAGTTATAAATTATTCATAAATAAATAATCGGAAGTACATTCAAAATTAATTTAATCAAAGAGGTCATCAGACCATAATCTGATGACCATAATGATTTGGTGACCTTAATTAACTGCCAAAACTTTGTTCAATTTTTTAATTGTTAGCTACTACGCCATAATCCTTATCCAAAGCATCGAATGTTATATTACGTTTTTGATTTCCATTTTTCAACGTTAATTTATAGACGGCTTTATCCAAAATTATTCCTTTTGTGCTTGCTATATATTTGTTTTTAATCAAATCCCAACCTTTATAGGAGTTATAAACTTGCAATCTTAAATGGCGCGGCATTAGGATGTTTTTGAAATTTTGTTGAGTAGAAATCAAATTGCCTTCCCCATCATAACTAGCGACCATAAATCCTTTTGAACTTCTAAGCTCTACTGAATAGGATTCATATTCCTCATGGCTAACCAAATTGATAAATTTACGGATGTCAAAATTCTCATTCAAAAACCCTATCGGATTATTCACGAATTCATGTACCCCACGAGGTTTGATTTTAATTGTAAAAACCGAACCATTTTGGGTTATATCTGCATTTAGAGGAGAATATTTAACTTTTACCTCATCTAATTTCGTGATTTCTTGAGCTTGACCAATCGAAGCCCATAACACACATACTGATAAAAAAATTAAAGTTTTCATGATAAATAAAATTTAAGATTACTATTCGTTTTTTGATTGTAAATTGATGATCACTCTTTTACAACCACTAAATTATTTGAAAAAGTCTTCGAAAATCATGAAATGATATGAATAGCTAAATTTTGATAATCAACAGTCTTAGATCTGAATTAAACCAATTTTATAGATTTTGAATTCGGTTGGGAATTTTTACGACTTTGATTTACATCAATCTTTTTATTGAAACCATACTAAACTTAAATGGATAAAAATTTAAAAAAAACAACCCACCGGCATTGCGACGGGTGGTTTCAAGGATTTATCATCAGAAGTTTATGAAAAAGCAAATGGGAAAATATCATTATCTAAAATGACTTTTTCCCATCAAATGATCCACTTGTTCATGATCGAACAATTGTATCATGCTTTTACTATTTTAAGAAATGAACCTTATTTTCATCGCTGAAATAGGTTGGAGGTTTGGGGTTTGAGGTTTCCCGCCTTCGCTAAAGCTACGGACGAGCAAGCAAGCTTCAGGTTTCGAGTTCAAGTTTAAGTTTAAACTAATTTTTCAATTTCAACCTCAAATTCAATTTCGACTTCTCATAATACCTAATCCCTATTCCCTCATACCTAAATCAGTGTGCCAAAAGCGTCTGTTTTCTCTTTTTTAGCTGAATTTCCAAATCACTAATTGTCTCTTTTACCGACATTTCATAATTTTTTTCATCAGAAGTTGCAAATATTTGAGGCCCTGGAAGACTTAATTTAATATTACAAATTTTTCCTTTTTCAGGATTAGTACCTTCTTCTTTGAAAAACACATCAGCGCTAATCAACCATTCGTATTTATCAGCGAGTTTATTTAATTTTTCTTTAGTGAAGGCTGCAAGTGAATCACTGTAATCTAAGTTTATAAATTGGATGTTAATTGTCATATCTATTATTTTTAAGTTATAGGACTAAATTAAGGGTTTAAAAAGAAAGACCTAATGACATAAATCATAAATTAAGCTTAAATTTAAAATTCTTATGTAACTCTTGAAGTCATAAAAACAGATTCTAAATTTTACATTATATTAACCGATCCAATTCAAAAATCAATTTCACTATGCAACTCGTTTTTGCCACCAATAATCTCAACAAACTCAAGGAAGTTCAAAGCCTAATTCCAGAACACATAAAACTATTGAGTCTTGCTGACATTGGTTGTGTTGAAGATGTGCCAGAAACCCAAGACACTATAGAAGGTAATGCCATCCAAAAAGCAGAGTACATTAAGAAGCATTACGGTTATGATTGTTTTGCGGACGATACAGGATTAGAAGTTGACGCTCTTAACGGAGAACCTGGCGTATATTCGGCACGATATGCTGGCGAACAGCGCAACTCAGAAGATAATATTCAAAAAATCCTTAAGAATCTAAACAACGAATCTAACAGAAATGCCCAATTCAAAACGGTAATTGCATTGGAGTTTCAGGGGAAACAACACTTATTTACCGGGATTTGTAAAGGAGAAATCACAATGGATAAAATGGGTGACCAAGGTTTTGGCTACGATCCTATTTTTAAAGCTGAAGGTTATGACAAAACATTTGCGGAAATCTCTTTGGAAGAAAAAAACCGCATCGGCCACCGTGGAAAAGCGGTGCAATTACTGGTACAATTCTTAAATATGCAACAGTAATCTTCTACTATTTTCAAGACCAAGTATCATAACATTTTGATAGCTAAAAATCAAAGCCGAAATGACTATTTTTATCCTTTCTGAAAAAAACATAAAAAATAAATTGTAGTAAAAAAAATAAATCGTAGTTTTGCACCTTGAAATTTTCCTCAAGGTGAGGATGTGTTACTGGAAGTTTAGGTTAAGTAAGTCGATTCGCTTCTGTTGTAACACCAAAGAACATAATCGAATACTTATTAAATCGAATGAACACATTCCAAGATTTAGGTCTTAATGACGACCTATTACGTGCTATTAGTGATATTGGCTTTACAACGCCAAGTGATGTCCAAGCAAAAGCAATTCCAATTTTATTAGAGCAAGACACTGATTTAGTGGCTTTAGCGCAAACAGGAACAGGTAAAACTGCGGCGTTTGGCTTTCCTATGTTGCAAAAAATCAACATTGAAAGCAGAACCACTCAAGGCTTGATCATCTCTCCTACACGTGAACTTTGTTTACAAATTACCAACGAATTAAAAAACTACGGAAAATACTGCAAAGGATTTAATGTTGTTGCTATTTATGGTGGTGCAAGTATTACGGATCAAGCTCGTGAAGTAAAAAGAGGCGCACAAATTATTGTTGCTACACCAGGTCGTATGAAAGATATGATTAACCGTAATATGGTTGACATTTCTAAAATTGAATACGCCGTACTTGATGAGGCTGATGAGATGTTGAACATGGGCTTCTATGAGGATATTACAGATATTCTTTCCCATTCTCCAGCAGACAAAAATACCTGGTTATTTTCAGCAACGATGCCTAAAGAAGTGTCGAATATTGCTAAAAAATTCATGAATTCGCCAGTTGAAATTACAGTTGGTAATAAAAATGAAAGTACCAATCAAGTATCCCACGAATATTATTTAGTGAATTCTCGTGACCGTTACCAAGCCTTAAAACGTTTGGCTGATGCACATCCTGATATTTTCTCAGTGATTTTCTGTCGTACCAAACGCGATACGCAAAAAGTGGCGGAACAATTAATTGAAGATGGCTATAGCGCTGGTGCTCTACATGGCGATTTGAGCCAGAACCAACGTGATATGGTCATGAACTCATTCCGTAAAAATCAAATCCAAATGTTGGTGGCTACTGATGTTGCCGCTCGTGGAATTGATGTGGACAACATTACACACGTTATCAACTACCAATTACCTGATGAAATCGAAACGTATACACACCGTTCAGGTAGAACAGGACGTGCAGGTAAAACTGGGGTTTCTATCGTTATTGTTTCTAAAAGTGAATTGCGCAAAATCAAAAGTATCGAGCGCATTATCAATAAAAGCTTCGTGAAAAAAGACATTCCGGATGGAATGGAAATTTGTGAAGTACAATTAATGTCTTTGGCAAATAAAATCCACAAGACAGAAATCAATCCTGAAATTGAAAAATATTTAGGCAGTATCAACGAATTACTTGAGGATACGACCAAAGAAGAATTGATTCAAAAATTCTTTTCGGTTGAGTTTACAAGATTTTTTAACTACTATAATAAATCAAAAAACTTATCGGTATCTGAATCACGCGGAAGTGATAGAGAAGATGATTTTGGACGCGACTCTGGACGTGATTATGGCAATGGAGATGATTCCTCACGTTATTTTATCAATGTTGGTAAAAAAGACGGCTATGACTGGATGAGTTTAAAGGATTACTTAAAAGAAATTCTTGAACTTGGAAGAGATGATGTCTTTAAAGTTGATGTTAAGGAAAGTTTCTCTTTCTTCAATACTGAAAAAGGATTGCAGGAAAAAGTATTGGCTTTCTTTACTGACTACAAACACAACGGTCGTTTTGTAAATGTTGAAGTGAGTGAAGATCAAGGTGGCGGAACCAGCAGAAACAAAAGACGTCCTAGCGGCGGCGGCGGAAGACGTTCAGAAGGTGGCGATTTTAAACCGAGAGGTGAAAGACGTTCTGGAGGCGATTTCGGATCTGGTGGCGGAAGAAGTGACAGAAGAACTTCTTCTGATTCTTCTAGACCAAGACGTTCAGGAGCAGAAAGTGCTGGCCCAAACAGACGCGACAGGCGTGCTGGAGCTGGTGTAGGGGAGAAATCATCGGATTCAAATTTCTCTAGACCGAAAGTTTCAAGACGCAGAGACTAGTAGCAAGACAGATGACGGATGACAAAATTTGAAATTCGTAATTTAATAATATAAAACGAAGTGGGAAGTTTAAACTTTTCGCTTCGTTTTTTTTATTTTATGAAATTCATTGTTACGCTTTAGTTAATACCTGATTACTTATGCCTTTTCCCTAACGTTAATTTTATATGAAAATTACCATATTTAGTGATGTATCTAAGTTTAGTTTCTTATTTTTAACGATTAAATAAATCAATGAGGCACCTACTAATACTTACTGCTTTTTTATTCATTTCTTCACTAAGTGTGGCCCAAACACCCTCTTCTGTTAAAGGTGTGGTCTATAGTACAAGTACAAATGAAATTTTGGAGAGCGTCAATATCGTCAACTTAAATCAAGTTATTGGCACGACCACAAACAATAAAGGTGAGTTTGAAATCAAGTCCATTGCTAATGATACTTTGCATTTTTCGTTTTTGGGTTATAAATCCATTAAAGTAAAAGTAACCAACGACTGGCTAAAATTTGGGGAAACCAAAATTGAAATGACCGAACTGGCGCTTGCTCTTGAAGAAGTCGTCGTCAATCAATTAAGACTTACGGGTTTTTTAGAGGTCGATATCAAACAAGTTCCGGTAAGAACCAATTATCGCTATAGTATTTCTGGTTTATCCACAACAGGATATGAAGGCGGAACCACAGGCGCTATAAACAAAGCTTTGGGAGCCATTTTTAATCCTGCCGACTTCTTATACAATATGTTTGGCAAAAAAGGCAATCAGCTTCGGAAGTTAAAACAAATGAAACAAGACGATGAAATCAGAAACTTGCTCGCAGCTCGTTTTGATCGTGAAATGTTGATGGTTTTACTAGAAGTAGATCGATTAGATTTAGATGAAATTGTCAGTCAATGCAACTACTCCAGAGATTTTATTCAAACGGCTAATGACCTCCAGATTTTGGATGCCATCAACGAATGCTACGAAGAATACAAAGTGCTGAGCAGAAGTAAAAAGAGGAATAATTAATCCTTTTTGTTTTTGTAATAACGCGTCACGATCTCATCATAACTTTTCAAGGTTTTTGAGATCCAATCCAATCGCTTTTCTAATTGTTCATGTTCAGATAACTGCCATTTAACATCCGATTTCCGTAATTTATTTGTGACATCCTGTAAGATTATTGCGGCGGAAACCGAAATATTCAAACTCTCGGTAAAGCCGACCATCGGAATTTTCAAATAGCAATCGGCAGCGTCCAAAACCTCTTGTGACAAACCTTCCGTCTCTCTTCCGAAGAAAAAACAAGACTTTTTACTGATATCAAAATCGGCAAGTACCTGCTCGTTTTCGTGAGGTGTTGTGGCGACAATTTGATAGCCATTTTCTTTTAGATTCTGAATACAGTCTTTCACGGTATGAAATCTTTGTAAATCCACCCATTTTTGAGAGCCCATTGCAATTTCACGATCAATGCGTTTGGAATTTCGCTCTTCCACAATATGGACTTCCTGAATCCCAAAAACATCACAACTCCGAATGACTGCACTCGTGTTGTGTAATTGGTACACATCTTCTGTGGCCACGGTAAAATGTTTCGTCCGATTTGGAAGAACGGTATCGAATCGTACTTTTCTTTCTGGGGTAAGGTAAGTTTCTAAATGCTCTAAAAGATGGAGGTCAATCATTGAAAAATTTATATTCGGCAAATTAACGAAACAATAACAAGGCACACCCAAAATATCTTTGTATATTTTCTTTTAACAATAACTGTGAGCAAAATAATTGAATTGGATTTGGATGGGTCGGACCGATTGGAAGATCAAATTGAAGACTAAAAATTAAAACTTACTAATAAACAAATTTATTAATGTCCGATAAAAGATAAAACCACTTGAATTTATTTTTCACTTATCTGACTACCAGCCTCTTAATCTCTGCGCTTTATTATTTTTCAAAAACAGGCTACCAATTAAAAGATAATTGTTCTTGCTCAGCTTTATTAATCCAGTCTTTTTCCGGGTTTTCTAGAAATTTCATCAAATTGTTGTAATTTAAAAGATGGTTTTTACAGAAGCTGACCAAATTTGAAAATGTTCAATTGCGCTTTTTTAGAATAGGATTTAACTGAAAACCATCCGTTTTTCCTGATAGACCAAGCATTGCAATAGATATTACTCGAAGTGATATACTCTTTGAAAATGAACAAAAAAGCATACTTATCAAATGGTCTTTTGTAGTAAATCGTTTGGTGTAAGGTCTGACTCAAATTTTTTGACCTCTTTTCTTACCAAAGAATCGTCTATTAAAGAAATCAGCTGTCCGAAAACAGATTTACTAGAATAATAATTACTTTTACTCATCGTATTTTGAATTTTGCAACTCTAATTTACGATATTATTCAAGTAGCCATTTTTAAGGGCTCCTTTTTTATCGGACAACAATGACTGTGAAACTATAATTCTTAAATGTCGTTTATTTTCTTTTCGATCTTTGCAAAAAACCTAGCGTCCTTGCGTTAAAAAAAAAATAAGCTCCTATAAAATATATTGAGTTGTTAAATGCGTAAACTCCTCTATCTGTGATTGCTTCCAATCCTCGTCTTTACCTAAATATTTTGTAAGAATTTCAGCCACTTGTGGTGCAACTTCTTGAGCAGCCTTGGCATCCAAAAACAAGATACGCACACGCCTGGCCAAAACATCTTCAACCGTTCGTGCCATTTCATTGGTAACTGCCCAAACCACTTCGGCCTTTAAAAATTCTAAACGCGGATGCAATTTTTCGCCTAATTCTGGAGATTCTTTAATTAGTTGGTCAATAAATTTTTGATCAGTTCCATAAATATAAAGATGATTAGTATAATCTGTAGCACCATCAGCACCATGAATTCTAAGATGTTTGGTCAGACACACGGTATAAGGCAATTTCCCCATAGCAATGACCTTTTTCATGGTGTCTTGTGCCATGCATCTATAGGTGGTCCATTTTCCACCTGTGATGGTAATTAAGTCCGATTCAGAAACAATTACTTTATGGCTTCTTGAAATTTCTTTTGTTTTTTCTGAAGGATTTTTTGGAGCTGCCAACGGACGTAATCCTGCAAAGATGCTCAATACATCAGCTCTAGTAACGGTTTTATTCAAATAAGCATTTGTGGTTTCCAAAATAAAATCAATTTCCTTTTCCAAGGGTTTTGGCTCCAAACTATGGCTGTCCAATAAGGTATCCGTAGTTCCTACCACTACTCTATTATGCCAAGGCACCAAAAAAAGAACCCGTCCATCTGTTGTTTTTGGAATCATGATGGCATCTTTACCTGGCAAAAATGAGCGATCTAACACCAAATGAATGCCTTGACTTGGTCTTACCGTATTTTTAGCATCCGCATTATCCATTTTTAGGATTTCATCTGTGAACACGCCTGTCGCGTTGATGACTACTTTTGTATTTAAGATGTATTCTTTGTGCGACTCATGATCAATTGCCGTAACTCCATTAAGTTTGCCATTCGCATCTTTTTGCAATTGAATGACTCTAAAATGATTCAAAATCGTCGCACCTTGTTCGATAGCGGTCTGGGCAATATTGACTGCTAATCGCGCATCATCAAATTGTCCGTCATGATAGACTACGCCACCTTTAAGATGCTCCTTTTTAATAGTCGAAAGTCTTGAAAATGTTTCTTCTTTAGACATTCTCATGGATTTCCCGAAGCTCAACTTTCCAGCTAAAAGATCATAGGTTTTTAAACCAATGGTGTAAAACAAAGTGTTCCACCATTTATAAGTCGGAATAATAAATGTCTGATTCTTGACCAAGTGCGAAGCGTTCTTCAATAGCAAACCTCTTTCATACAAGGCTTCTTTGACCAAATCAATATTGCCTTGTGCCAAATAGCGTACGCCGCCATGAACGAGTTTGGTACTTCTACTAGACGTTCCCTTTGCAAAATCAGACTGTTCCAAAAGCAGTGTTTTGTAGCCGCGCGTCACACTATCCAAAGCCACGCCCAAACCAGTTGCTCCACCTCCAATAACAATAACATCCCAATCGCTGTTATTTTCCAACTGGTGTAATAAGGAGGCTCTATCGAACACTAATGGTCTATGTTTAATAAGTTTTCAATTTAAAATGAGGATTGGTAAAAACGAAAGTACTATAGAATAAAATCCTTTTAGAAAAGCGCTATTCATCTAACAAAATCTCCAACATTTGAATGGCTGCATCACTAATTTTCGTTCCAGGACCAAATATGGCAACAGCTCCTGCATCAAATAAATATTGGTAATCCTGTTTAGGAATGACTCCTCCGACAATGACCATAATATCTTCGCGACCGTAGTTTTTCAATTCCTGAATGACTTGCGGGACTAAAGTTTTATGACCTGCGGCCAGTGAAGACACGCCCAGAATATGGACATCATTTTCAACCGCCTGTTTAGCAGCTTCTTTTGGAGTTTGAAACAGCGGACCAATATCCACATCAAAACCAACATCCGCATAGCCTGTGGCGACTACTTTGGCACCTCTGTCGTGACCGTCCTGCCCCATTTTGGCAATCATGATACGCGGACGACGACCATCTTGCTCTGCAAACTTATCGGCAAGTTCCCGTGCTTTTTTGAACGAACTATCGTCTTTTATTTCTTTGCTATACACGCCTGAAAATGATTTAATCTGAGCTTTATAACGACCGAATGCTACTTCAAGTGCATCACTAATTTCGCCTAAAGTAGCGCGCTCTCTTGCCGCATCTACTGCTAAAGTTAACAAATTCTCATCAGAGCCTCGATCCGAATTTATAATATTTTTAGCGGCTTCCGTCAAATTAGCCAAAGCTTGTGCTACTTTACCAGAATTCCGTTCAGCCTTCACTCTATTTAATCGTTCAATCTGCGAAAGTCTGACCGTTTGATTATCGACTTCAAGAGTTGTAATCGGATCTTCCTTTTCTAATCTGTACTTATTTACGCCCACGATGATATCCTGACCAGAATCAATTCGTGCCTGCTTACGTGCCGCTGCTTCCTCAATCCGCAATTTTGGAATGCCTGCTTCAATGGCTTTCGTCATGCCTCCAAGTTCTTCAACTTCCTCGATCAGAGCCCAAGCTTTTACAGCGATATCGTGTGTCAGTTTTTCAACGTAAAAACTTCCTCCCCAAGGATCAACCGTCTTAGTGATTTGGGTTTCCAATTGAAGAAAAAGTTGTGTATTTCGTGCAATTCGTGCTGAAAAATCGGTTGGCAGTGCAATCGCTTCATCTAAGGCATTGGTATGTAAACTTTGAGTCCCTCCAAACGCTGCTGCTGCCGCTTCAATAGTAGTTCTTGCCACATTATTAAACGGATCCTGCTCGGTCAAACTCCATCCCGAAGTTTGGGAATGGGTACGTAACGAGAGTGATTTGTCGTTTTTAGGATGGAATTGTTTTACCATTTTTGCCCATAACATTCGGGCAGCGCGCATTTTGGCAATTTCCATGAAATGGTTCATCCCTATGGCCCAAAAGAAAGATAAACGTGGTGCAAACGTATCAATGTCCATGCCCGCTTCAAGACCTTTCCGGATATATTCCAATCCATCTGCTAAGGTATAGGCCAATTCAATATCGGCCGTAGCGCCTGCTTCTT
The DNA here is from genome assembly GCF_053579655.1 of Gelidibacter sp. Taxonomy (NCBI): domain Bacteria; kingdom Pseudomonadati; phylum Bacteroidota; class Flavobacteriia; order Flavobacteriales; family Flavobacteriaceae; genus Gelidibacter; species Gelidibacter sp. The sequence goes on from NZ_JBMDWE010000004.1 coordinate 12,623, forward strand.
GCATGTGGTATCCAGAAATACTGATGCTATTGAACTTCGGCATGAATTTACTGGAATATTCAAAAATATCAGAAACAATTTTCATGGAAGGTGTTGGCGGATAGATATAAGTATTCCGTACCATAAATTCCTTTAAAATATCGTTTTGGATCGTCCCTTCCAATTGTTCAGGCTTTACGCCTTGTTCTTCAGCTGCCACAATATAAAATGCCAAAATGGGCAAAACCGCGCCATTCATGGTCATGGAAACCGACATTTTATCCAAAGGAATATGATCAAAGAGAATTTTCATATCCTCAACGGTATCAATGGCAACACCAGCTTTACCAACGTCGCCCACCACACGATCATGGTCAGAATCATAACCGCGATGCGTGGCCAAATCAAAGGCTACCGACAATCCCTTTTGTCCTGCAGCCAAATTGCGTCGGTAAAACGCATTACTTTCTTCTGCCGTTGAAAAACCAGCGTATTGACGAATTGTCCAAGGTCTGCGAACATACATGGTCGAGTAGGGTCCGCGAAGGTTTGGTGCGATTCCAGCAATAAAATTGAGATGCTCGAGGTCCTTTATATCTTCCTTGCCGTTAGTGGATTTGATATCGATGTCTTCTGCCGTGTGGAAAGTTTCTGGTTTCTCGTTTAAAGTTTCGAGTTTACTAGATTCTAAACTCGTTCTTCCGTCATCCGTCATCCGTCTTCGGTTCAATTCGATATGTTGCAAATTCTTTCTACTCATAACTTTTTGTTTAAAAGATATCAATATCACTGTCTTTTGACGAATGACATATCAATTTAATCACAATTTTAGACTCATAAATCTAACAATGAATAAGATAATGAATAAGATAGGGAAATGTTCTAAGCATTTTTATTCTTACATTATCATATCACAATTGAAAAGTAAGGGCTCACTTTTAATATTATTGAGACTTTCTTTAAAAGAATCAAAAAACCTATCAGAAAGCTTAGGATTTATATTTTTATAATAAGAGATCGCTTCCTTAAATTCAAGTTTTGCTTCAGGAAGAATCACTACGCTATAATTCATCTTCTATTTCTTTTAAAAAATCATTGATTTCGTCAACATCATTCGGATTCTTTAAATATTTATCGGTACGCTCTCTGACACGATCAATCTGCCATTGTGGAACTTTATATTCGTCTCTATCTGATTTATTAGATGGAAAAATAATAACTTCTACTTCACTAGCATCAAAATCATCTGGAAGGACGATATTAATCGTACGATTTTTTACGCTTACAATTTTTCTTAGAGCTTCCATATTATGATTATTTAATTCACTCGTTTTCCAATCTTTTTTGCTCGACAGCTTCCGCCAAACGCTTTTCAATAATAGGCTCTATCAAGGTTTTGACAGGATTTTTTTTAACGAAAGGATACAACTCCAATTCATGCTTCATTTTATCATCCGCATGAGGATGTTTGTTGGTGCCTAACAAAATCAATTCGCCTTTATCAAACTGTTCTTGTTCTTTGGCTGCGCTTTCTTTTATTTTCTTTTGAATCGTGCCTTCCTTTAGCTGCTGTAAAAATCCGCCGTTAGCTTCGATATCCTTGAAAAGTACCAAGGCTTTTTCTGCTAATTGTTCTGTTATACTTTCGATATAGTAAGCGCCATCTGCTGGATTATTTACCTTATCAAAATAGCTTTCGTGCTTTAAAACCAACAATTGATTTCTTGAAATACGTTCTGCAAACTCATTGTCCTTATGATAAATGGCATCGTATGGCAAATTAGAAATTGTATTCGCGCCACCAAGAACTGCACTCATACATTCGGTGGTCGTACGCAACATATTGGTATTATAATCGTAAAGGGTTTTGTTGCGTTTCGTTGGGATCGCAACAATAAAACATTCGGTATTAAAACCGTAAGCCTCTGCCAACGTTCGCCATAATTCCCGCAACGCTCGAAGTTTTGCGATTTCAAAAAAATAATTGGTGCCTACCGAAACATTGAAGATGACTTCAAAGGACTCCTTCGCTGAACTCGTCAATAGACTTTCTAAATAATTGAGATACTCATTGGCGTGCGCTAAAGCGTAGGCCAATTGCTGCACCATATTGGCACCCGCATTTTGGTATAATCGCAGATTTACGGTAAAGGTTTTGGTATGCTTTATAATGGCTTCAAATTCGCTAAAATCTGATTTCAGATTGTTATACCAATTTCCTGTTTTGGCAAGATGCCCAATAATATCGACTTGAATATGTTTGTTTCCCTTACTTGGGATGAATGAAAATTGCTTTGCAAATTTTGAAGATATAAATTGACATTCAAAAAAAACAGCAACTTTCGCTAAATTGATATTAACCAAAAGGTCTTTTACTAAAATTTCTTCAGAAGGCAGAATAAACTTGATACTTTCCGCGCCCCGCTCGATCGCATTAACCGCCTTAAGATTTGATTTTTCAACATGGGCGACGAATATGGCTTGGCATATCTGCCATTCCGTAGCTTTTGTATCCGATACATTCGGGAGTTCCTTAAACTCATCTGCATGATAGAAAGGCTTCACATGAATACCTTCATCAGTGTTCCAAATAAGCGTTTCGTTATAGTCGGCTCCTTTTAGGTCATATTGAATGAGTTGCTTCCATTGCTTGGAGGAGACCTCAGAAAAATCTTCAAATAACGTTTTAGTCATGATCATTTTGATTTTCTATACTATCCTCGTATTCGATAATATAAATTTCTTCATTCACGCGCTTCATATAATATTTTTCGCGAGCCAATCGTTCCAAACCTTCTTCCGTACTCAAGGCTTTTATGCCTTTCTTATCCTTTATAATCTCTTTCTTGTAGTAGTCACGTTCATTCTTCAAAGCGTTCATTTCTGAATTTAATTCATGGTGGATCAAAAAAGAATTGCCATCAAAAAACAACATCCATACCGCGAACACCATAAAGATGATCACATACATATTTTTGAATGGTTTTAAATATTTACGATTCATCTATGCTAAACGTTCATTAATGATTGATTTCACAATATCGACAGCCACAGTGTTGTACTTATTGTTTGGAATAATAATATCTGCATATTCTTTCATTGGCTCAATAAACTGCTGATGCATTGGCTTCAAAGTGTTTTTGTATCGGGCCAACACTTCATCCAAGTCACGTCCGCGTTCAGAAATATCGCGTTTCAAACGTCTGATCAAGCGTTCATCACTATCAGCATGCACAAAAATCTTGATATCAAACATTTCGCGCAACTCTGGATTTGTCAAAATCAAAATACCTTCAACAATCATTACTTTTCGAGGATGCGTCAAAACAGTATCACCGGTTCTGTTGTGTTTTATAAATGAATATATCGGCTGCTGAATGTCTCTACCTTCTTTTAGCTCCTGTAAATGGCTTTCCAACAATTCAAAATCAATGGAACGCGGATGGTCAAAATTAATTTTCACACGTTCATCAAAGCTTAAATGCGACGTATCCTTATAATAAGAATCCTGGGATATGACGCCCACTTCGCCTTCAGGCAATTCAGTTAAAATTTGATTGACAACCGTAGTTTTACCACATCCTGTACCACCTGCAATTCCTATAATCAGCATTCCTTAATGTTTAGATTTTGAGGGCAAATTTAACCAATTATTAAGAACTACTATTGCTGAACTTTGGAAACTTCAGAGGGGGTTACTATTTTACCATCATCATTCCCCCATGAATTTAATATATAATTCATCACATCTGCTACTTCGTCGTCTGAGAGTCCTAACGCAGCCATGGAACTATTATATACATTTCCATTGACGGTAATTTCTCCAGACATTCCATATTTAACAGCCTTAATACTTTCTAAGCGTTTGCCCAATAAATAGTCAGAATCTGCCAATGGTGGAAAAGCACTCGGTACACCTTCGCCTTTGGGCATATGGCAATTCATACAAAAATCCTCATACACTAGGGCACCTCGCGCGATACTCTCTTTAAGTTCTGGAGTTTGTTTTGGTGCGTCATTGCAAGAAAGCAAAAGACTTAAGAACACAAATATTCCAATCATTTTGAACACTAATTTTTAGGTAAGAGTTTAACGATTCCCAGGTTTTCAACACCTACGTATACATAACCATCAGGACCTTGAACGATCGTTCTCACGCGACCCAATCCATCTAAAAGACGCTCTTCCTTGACCACTTTCTCATCGGCAAGGACCACCTTATCCATATAACTGAATTTTAATGATCCTACTAATAAGTTACCTTTCCAACCCGGATAGTTGTCACTGGTAATAAATGCCATTCCACTAGGCGCAATGGATGGATCCCAATAATGAATGGGTTGCTCCATGCCTTCCTTTTTAGTAATATCAGTGAATTTTGTACCACTATAATTAACACCATAACTTATAACAGGCCAACCATAATTTGCCCCTTTTTTAATGATATTTATTTCGTCGCCACCTTTAGGTCCATGTTCATGCACCCAAATTTGACCCGTATCAGGATTTACGACCATACCTTGAGGATTCCGATGTCCGTAAGAGTAGATAGCCTTTTTCGCGTTTGGTTCATTTACAAACGGATTATCATTCGGAATAGAGCCATCATCATTTAACCGATACACTTTACCACCATCTCGCGTAATGTCTTGCGGATTTTCATCTCTATTGCCACGCTCACCAATGGTAAAATAGAGATAGCCATCATTATCAAAAACAATTCGCGAGCCAAAATGTTCCCCTTTAGTTGTATTTGGTGTGGCTTTGTATAGCAATTCTTTATTTACGAGCGTATCATTATCAAGTTTAGCGCGCATCAATGCTGTATGTCCGCCTTCGCCTTCCCCTTCAGAAGATGCATACGTGAAGTAAATCCAACCATTTTCTTTGTAATTAGGATGAAGTGCCAAATCCAAAAGTCCGCCTTGACCTCTGTTATACACTTTTGGAACGCCTTGTACTTCGGTTTTAACACCATCTTTAAAACGAATCATCTTCCCTTCCTTCTCATTGATTAACATTGAATTGTCGGGCAGAAACACAATTCCCCAAGGAATAGTTAAATCAGAGACGACTAATTCATAAGTATGATTCATATTAATAGGATTTTTATCCTGCGCACAGGACGTCATTCCAATAAATAGAGCAATTAACACCACAAAACTTCTTATTTTCATACAATTAGAGTTTAATGTTTAAATTTAGAAATAATTATCGTTACTATTTAAAGAAAAGCTATATATTTGCACCTTCGATAAAGCAATCGATACAAAAGATAACCACTTCGGGGTGTAGCGTAGCCCGGTTATCGCGCCGCGTTTGGGACGCGGAGGTCGCAGGTTCGAATCCTGCCACCCCGACCAGTAAAAGCCTAGAAAATCATTGATTTTCTAGGCTTTTTTCATTTGTGGCGTTGCCCACAGTTGAGCACAAGTAAAAAAAAGGGGATTTTAAGATTACGCATAAATTGTTGTGATTCTATATAGGAAGAACTAAGCTTTAAGACCAGACCCAACCACACAGGATAATCTTAACGGCACTCATGAAACACGTTTATGCCCATCCGATACCAGCCCTATCGATTTCCTTAGAAATGAGGAGTTGATATTGATTTATGCAGAGGCAAGTATTTTAGCCAATAATCTACAAAATGCAGAAGATGCACTCAACGTAATCCGTAATTCAGCTAATTTACCTAATTATTCAGGAGCGAAAACTGCAGCTGCATTAACAACGGAAATGCTGAAACAACGTCGATACTCACTTTGGTCTGAGAATCATAGAATGTTCGATTTAAGACGCTATAACTTATCCAATACGTTGCCCATAGATAGACCTGGAGACCAAGTTTTCAATGCAATGCCAATTCCTTTACCGGAAACCCGTTAATAAATGATTCATTATTAAAATTAAATCCCGATGCATTTTCATCGGGATTTTCATTAATTAAGTGGTCAATTTTAAATTTAATAAGATTCACCTCATAAGTTTTCTGGCTTTAAAGCATTTGAATTAATTTTCTTTAAATTAGTAATCCCATATAGCAAACCAACAAATAAATTAATCATATGAAACCTTTTCGTATTCCTAGTTTCTTTCTCTTTTTATTTACTTTTCAGATATTCTATGGTCAAAATCAACAAGACATATTTGAAAAACTTAATGAAATTGCCATTGTTGATCAAAAGGTCATGATGCCCATGCGAGACGGCATTCGTCTGGCCACGGATATTTACAGGCCCAAAACCTCAGGAAAAGTTCCCATAATCTTTTCGAGCACCCCCTATAATTTTAATACTTGGGTGGATGGCGTGCAACAAACCCGTACTGCCGAACAAGCTTATGAAGCGGTCAAACGAGGCTACGCTTTTGTAGTGCAAAATGAGCGCGGCCGTTATTTTTCGGAAGGCGAGTGGGATATTCTGGGCATGCCCCTTACTGATGGTTATGATGCTTTTTCATGGATGACCGCTCAACCATGGTCTAACGGTAAAATTGGTACCATTGGCTGCTCATCCACGGCCGAATGGCAAATGGCCGTATCCGCACTGGATCATCCTTCACATGCCGCCATGGTGCCACAAGGTTTTGGTGCAGGCGTAGGAACGGTAGGCAACATCAAGGAACAAGGCAACTGGTATAGAGGTGGCGCTGAACAACTTTTATTCTACGCTTGGCTATACGGTGTTGAGCAGGACAAATTCAAACCAAGAATTCCTGAAGGTGCTACACAAGAAGACCTGATCAGAATTTCAAGGTTTTATGATCTGTCTCCAAAAAACCCATCAATAGATATGGCAGAAGCTCTTAAGCATTTGCCTTTAAAGAATATTGTTAAGAATATGCATGGGAAAAATGAAATATTTGATAAAATGGTGGTACGCAAACCAAATGACCCAGCATGGTATGAAGGCGGACTTTATCATGATACCATGGAAATTGGCGCTCCAAGTTTCTGGTTCGCCTCTTGATATGATGTGTCGATCACGCCCAACTTAGCCTTGTTCAACTATGTTCGCAACAAATCCAAAGATCCCGAAATAAGAGAAAATCAGTATTTGGTAATTGCCCCTACGCTTCATTGTGCATTTACACGCGCCACCGAAAACACGGTGGTTGGAGAACGCAGCGTAGGCGATGCCCGACTAAATTATGATGAACAGATTTATGCTTGGTTTGATCTTTGGTTGAAGGGAGAAACTAATGATTTTAAGAAAAAAACTCCGCGCGTTCAATATTTTACTATGGGTAGCAACGAATGGAAATCGGCAGACCAATGGCCACCTGCAGATAGTAAAATGACCACCTATTACCTAAATAGTGACGGAAAAGTCAACACTCTTAAAGGCGACGGTACGCTTACCAAAAAGAAACCTACTAAAGATAATCCAGACTCTTTTGTTTATGATCCTATGAATCCCGTTACCTCCTTGGGTGGTAATGTTTGCTGCACAGGAAATGCCGTGCAAGGTGGTGCATTCGATCAACAAAAAATGGAGGAGCGCCCAGATATCCTTGTTTATACCACGGATGTTCTTAAGGAAGGCGTAGAAGTAACCGGGTTTATCGAGTCTACGCTCTATGTTTCTTCCGATGCCAAGGACACTGATTTTACTATTAAGTTAATCGATGTCTATCCTGATGGAACAGCTTACAATCTTGACGAAACCATTCAGCGTGTGCGTTATAGAGAAGGCTATGAAAAAGAAGTGTTTATGGAAGGCGGGAAAGTCTATAAAGTTGACTTGACACCAATGTCTACAAGCAACTATTTTAAAAAAGGACACCGTATCCGTATCGAGATTTCCAGCAGTAACTTTCCACGTTTTGGACGTAATATGAACACTGGAGGAAATAATTACGACGAAACCGAAGGTGTTATCGCCGAAAACCAAGTGCATCACTCAAGCAAATATCCTTCACAAATACGATTACCGATTAGATAATCCAAAGAAGTGAAAGTGGTATTTGTTTCAAAACACTTTTATATTTTAAAAACCAATGCCCGATGCAATTTCATCGGGCATTGGTTTTTAAAGAGTCTATATTTCAAGTAACTTTACCTCTTACCAAACTTAAATCCGTTTCAAATGATTCCTAGCCATTCTAAAAGATCAATAACTTTCTGTTTCCTATCTTTATTTTTAATAGTGACAGGCACCTCAATAGGACAAGACAAACTAAAAAAGATGCCAGGATACGAACAACATCAAAAAATGTCGTCACAATTACAAAGTTCTATAAAAAGGATATCACCTAACATTGTTTGGAGTAAAGACGGCAATACATTCACCTATGTTGAGGATAATATACTGCATACTTTTGATGTGAATCAAAAGAAGATTATAAAATCTGAAGACTATCAAGCACCACAAAGACTGCCTTTTTCTAGAGGAAATAGACCAGAGCGCGGCAGACAATATGCCTCGGTTAATTCCCCAAACGAAAAGTTAAAAGCTTTTACTAAGGATAGAAATATGTACATCAGCAATCCTGATGGGTCTAATGTCATCGCCATTACTACGGATGGCAATGATGAAAACCAAGTGAAATATGGGATTGCAACCTGGGTTTATGGCGAAGAGTTAGCTCAAAACACCGCCATGTGGTGGTCGCCAGACAGTAAGAAAGTTGCTTTCTATCGGTTTAAGGAGAAAGATGCCACAAAGTATTATGTGCTTTATCATCAAACAAAAATACAAGACTCCTTAGAAACAGAGGCCTATCCAAAAGTGGGCGCCAAAAACCTTCCTGTCGATCTTTTGGTTTATGATTTAGAAACAAAAAAAACAATTACCCTAGATACTCGTGACGGCAAGCCGTTTAATGACGGCGCCATCGGCACTTATTTATATGATATCGACTGGTCGCCTGACGGGAAAGAATTGCTTTTTCACAGCACCAATCGCAAGCAAGATATCATGGAATTCAAAGCAGCTGATCCTGTATCTGGCAAAACTCGCGTTGTGATTAGGGAAGAATGGCTGCCAAGCTTTACCGTAAATTCTCCAGAAATCTATAAATTAAAAGACAAACAACATTTTATTTGGGCTTCTGAAAGAAATGGTTTTAAAAACTATCACCTCTACAATTTCAATGGGAAATTAGTCAACACACTCACTAATCACAATTTTGAAGTGCGTAGAATTGTGGAAGTCGATGAAGCTAAAAAGCTAGTGTACTACATGGCAGCTAGTGGCGACAACCACATGAAAATGCAGTTGCACCGGGTTAAACTTGATGGCACTAAAGATGTTCGATTAACAAATCCTGCATACAATCACAACGTCATACTATCGCCTACTGGCAAATACTTTGTTGATATTGCACAAACACATAACACGCCACCTTTTATGAACCTCGTCAGCGATAAAGGAAAAGTTGTTTCAGAAATTCTAAAAACAGATATTTCAAAATTCAAAGAACTCGATTTTAAAACTGTTGAAAGATTCCAATTTACGGCTGCCGATGGCGAAACGCAACTGGATGGACTGATTCATTTTCCATCTGATTTTGACCCTTCAAAAAAATACCCTTTGATTTTAAGCAATTATGGCGGTCCAGGTGTGAACGCTTTTACAGAAAACTTCACACTTCCAAACTCAATAACGGAGTTTGGGTTTTTGGTCGTCAACATCGACGGACGAAATGTCGGCGGAAGAGGAAAGAAAATGTTGGATAAATTATATGGCAACTTAGGAATTGTTGAAATGGACGATTTTGCAGCGGGCGTAAAATCATTATATGATCGTCCTTATTTTGATACCACCAGAGTTGGCGTTTATGGCACTTCTTATGGTGGAACAGTGTCGGCTATGAGCTTATTAAGATTTCCAGAGGTCTATCATGCCGCAGTAGCCAATTCCTCAGTAACCGATTGGAGAAACTACGATAACATTTACACCGAACGTTACATGAACTTATTGGAAAACAATCTAAAAGGTTATGAAGCGTCCAGTTTAATGAACTATGCCAATGATTTGAAAGGCGAATTGATGATTTTTTATGGCACCAATGACAATAATGTGCATCCAGCCAATTCTTTGCAATTAATCCAAGCGTTGCAAAAAGCAGGAAAAAGCTTTGAAGTACAAGTTGGTCCTGACCAAGGACATACGGCTTTGAATTTCAGTAGAATGATGGAGTTTTTCATTCAACATTTAATTCTGAAATAGAGGAAAAAGGCATCTCATAATTTTTTGATTTAAGATTAAACTTGTTTGGCCCGAGGCTTCACATAAATAACGGAAAACATAAAATTTAACGAACCGATATAGGTCATTTTAAATCAACTTGGGAGTAATTGAAATATTTCGCTCAGCCTTTTAGAAGATATATTTGTTGTAAACAAGATGCGATTTTTGAGTAACTCGTCTAAAACACTTGTATATTTTAGGCAATCAATTCACAAATACGCGTGGAACCCTTGATAAATAAATCGATCTTAAAATAGATTTTTGAATATAAATATATTTCATTATAAACACTGACAACGTGCTTAATATGATAAAAATTAGCGTAATTTAATATCTTACAATTATGGGATGCCAATGAAGAATTGTCTGGTTATCCAGCACTCATTCATCATTGGCAAATAAACTTGTGAGAACATGAAACGCAATCATTTCTTAAAACTCTGTATTGCAAGTAGCACTTCACTTGTATTTCCTGTAACCCCCTATCCGAGAAACATGAAAACCACAGACCCAAATATTAAAGGTTTCAAAGTTAGCTCAGGAGAAGGAAGATTACATGGACACATCACACTAAAAGGTGTGAATGCGAATGTTCTGGATTTAAAAATTTCAGGTAGCGACACCAACAGTTCTTTAGCAATTTTTGAACAAACTTCCCGGTCTCAAGGAAAAGGCACACCGCTTCATGTTCATTATTTTCAAGATGAAATTTTTTATGTTTTGGAAGGCAATTATTTTTTTAAAGTAGGAAATGATGAGTTCACACTTTCTGGAGGAGATTCCATTTTTTTGCCTAAAAAAGTTCCGCATGCATGGACACAGCTCTCAGAAAAAGGAAAAATGTTGGTGACCTTTCAACCCGCAGGAAAAATGGAGGATTTTTTCTTAACCGTTGCAGCTTTAGACCACGAACCGACAAATGAAGAAATGGCTAAAGTTTTTATTGACCATGACATGGAAATCGTTGGTCCGACCTTAAAATATGAGAGAAAATAGTCCTGTTTGTACTTTCAATTAGATGATGCACGAATTAAACCAATGGAAATTCCTATTCCAACTTTTCAATAGCTTCATTTAATACGCTGTGCTTTCTACTGTAAATAAAATAGACCACCAACCCAACGGACATCCAAATAACAAATCGCAACCAGGTAATCAATGGCAAGGAAAGCATCAAATAACTGCAGACAATTATCGCACCCGAACAGACAAATTTGTAGGCAGGAACTTGGAATTTTCGGACGCGATCAGGCTGTTGCACTCTTAATATCCAAACGCCGATGGCCACGAGAACAAAGGCGAAGAGCGTTCCAATGTTGGTCAGTTCAGCTACAGCTCCAATATCCATAAATCCGGCTAAAAGACCTACCAATAAACCCACCACAACTGTAGAATATGCTGGTGTTCTGAATCGTTTACTTACCCTGCTGAATTTTTTCGGTAAAAGTCCGTCGCGACTCATCGAATAGAAAATACGGATCTGCCCCATTTGCATCACCAATAAAACGGTTGGCATGGTCAATGTAATTCCCAGTGAAATAATAAACGCCACCTTATTTTCTCCCACAGCGTCCAGAGCTGCCGAAATAGGTTTTTCGTTGGCAAGCACATCTAAAGGAACCATTCCCGTCAACACGGCTGCCACGGCAATATATAAAATGGTACATACGATCAACGCCGCAATCATCCCAATAGGCAAATTCCGTTGAGGATTTTTAGTTTCTTCGGCCGTGGTGCTCACGGCATCAAAACCGATATAGGCAAAAAACACAAGCGCAGCACCAGTCATAATTCCATGCCAACCGTTGGGCGCAAAATTTTGCCAGTGCTCACTCGGATTGAAATGCGGAATACCGAAATATAAAAACAGCCCTACTAACAGAAGTTTTATGATAACCAATACGGAGTTGGTTCTTGCAGACTCCTTAATACCAATAATCAACAATACAGTTACCACAAAAGTGATGATGAGCGCCGGCAAATTCAGGATAGAAACTTCATGAGGCATCATATTGACCTGACTTCCCAGTTGACTTTTTAGAATATCCGTAAGCGGCTGCCATTCTCCATTAGACAATTGCACTAATTCCGTTCCTGTTGACGCCATCAAATATGGTGGAAAATGCACACCAAGCCCACTGAGAAAACTCTTAAAATAACCCGACCAACCAATGGCAACCGCAACATTTCCGATGGCATATTCCAAGATCAAATCCCACCCAATAATCCATGCAATTATTTCGCCAAAAGATGCATAAGCATAGGTATAGGCACTTCCAGAGATTGGAATCATGGAGGCAAATTCCGCATAGCATAAAGCTGCAAAACCACAGGCCAAACCTGTGATCACAAAACTAATGGTAATGGCTGGCCCTGCGCCCAAAGCATCAGGAGTACCAGCTGCCGCCTCGCCCGTCAGCACAAAAATACCTGTACCAATGATGGCACCTATGCCAAGCATCGTGAGGTCAAAAGCCGTTAAGGTTCTTTTTAAAGAGGAAGTCTCGGAGTCCTTTTGAAGTTGAGCCACCGATTTTCTCCGGAAAAGCAACGAATTATGGTTCATTCACTACTTTTATTAAGTTAATACCCAGTGAGATATTAAAAAACACCTATCTAAATTACTCTATTTTTCGCGATAATTAAATGGATTTAATGACTATTATTTGATAAAAGAACTAAGACCACTGCGTTGATAGAACATAGATTATAGACTTATATCGTAAAACACTGAAAGTTATAAGCGAACACTAAGAGCACGTCCAAATTCGCGATATTTATAAGTGTTTATAACAAAAAATCAAAGAAACCTGGAATTGAACGAAACTTTAAAAACCTCAGTTTTAAAAGGTTGGCCGAGGTATTTCAAGTTTTTTTTCGGATACCAATAGGATTTAATATCTATATTTTAATCCCCAAAAACAGCTTCAATGAATCTTTATAAAATACCCATTAAACTAAGGGTAAAAAGCAAAATTCGTTAGGTCTTATTTATATTATAATTCTTCAAAACCATCAGTTTACGTTAAGCTTTTCTTAATAAATCCTGATTAAAACGATAAAACCTTGTCGTGCCCTTTATAAATTATAATTTTGTAGCCTATATTAATATTAAAACGAATTTATGAGTCAAGTAAAGCAGAATGATACGGTAAAAGTTCATTATACAGGAAAATTAACCGACGGTCAAATTTTTGACAGTTCCTTGGAGCGCGAACCTTTAGAATTTACTATTGGCGATGGCAAACTGATCCCTGGTTTTGAAAATGCCATTATTGATATGAAATTGAACGACAAAAAAACCGTCGAAATAGCTAAAGAAGACGCTTATGGCGATATTTTGGAGGAATTGTTTCATCAAGTACCAAAAGACCAATTGCCACAAGATATGGAGCCAGAAGTTGGTATGGGATTAGCTTCAAAAGGACCTGACGGTATAGAACATCAATTTAGAGTTATTGAAGTTAAAGAAGACCATATTGTAGTAGATGGAAACCATCCATTAGCTGGTCAGGATTTAGTTTTTGAATTGGAAGTCGTTGAAATCAACTAAAATTTGAGTACCATATAATTTAAAGCCATTAACAAAGTTAATGGCTTTTTCATGCATTCTATCTCTAGAAATCACTAGACGATCAGACTTTTGACTTCTTCAAAATTCAAGCCTCCATAAGTTCCTGAGCTCATTAACAGCAACACTTTATTTTCAAAACTTTGTGAAAACAAAAAGTTCTTGAAATCGTCGGGATTCGTATAAATAATCAAATCGTCGCGCTCAAAGGCTTGCGCAATTTGATCGTGGGTTACTTCCTTAAGTTTTTTAATTTCAACGGCATGTGGCGAATAAAAGACAACAGCAACATCAGCCGCATCCAAAGTACCTTTATATTCCTTTAAAAAATCGGCATTCAAACTACTGTAGGTATGCAATTCCAAACAGGCTACAACGGTTCTATCTGGGAACTGTTCTTTTACCGCATATGTACTGGCCTTCACTTTACTTGGCGAATGCGCAAAATCCTTAAAGGCAATACCACTTTTGCCTTCTGCTAATTTTTCCAATCGTTTACTCGCACCTTTAAAACTAGCAATAGCCTCGTAAAAATCGTCCTCATCAACTCCCATATGCTGGCAAATCCATTTCGCCCCGGCGAGATTGTTCAAATTATGCTTTCCAAAAACTTCAATTGGCAACGGCCCATCCGGAGTTTCCAAAAGCGTTTGGCCATTTTCGACGGTATACTGTGGCGTATGGTATGGCAATTTTCGGATGGTATTTTCAGAAGTTTCCACTACCCTTTTAACTTCTAAATCTTCCTCATTATAAGTGATACTGCCGCCTTTCACGATGCTATCTACAAAAATCGAAAACTGCTCCACATAACCTTCATAGGTTGGAAACACATTGATATGATCCCAAGCAATCCCGCTCAACAAGGCAATATTGGGTTTATACAAATGGAATTTTGGTCGACGGTCAATCGGCGAGCTCAAATACTCATCGCCTTCCAAAACAATAAAATCATTGGCATCGGTCAACTTTACCATGACCTCAAAACCTTCCAACTGTGCACCCACCATATAATCCACATCAATATCGTGATACTGCATCACATGAAGAATCATGGACGTAATGGTTGTTTTACCATGACTTCCACCAATAACCACACGGGTTTTATGCTTGGATTGTTCATATAAAAACTCAGGATAACTGTATATTTTTAAGCCGAGTTCTTGTGCTCTTAAAAGCTCAGTATTATCTGCTTTGGCGTGCATTCCCAGAACAACAGCATCGATTGTAGTATTAATTTTTTCGGGAAACCAACCAAAGCTTTCTGGCAATAAACCTTTCTGCTTTAATCTCGATTTAGAAGGTTCGTAAATCTCATCATCACTCCCTGTAACTTGATAACCTTTATTGTGTAAAGCTATGGCAAGATTGTGCATAGCACTGCCACCAATAGCTATAAAATGTGCGTTCATAGTCTAATTTTGAAAGGATCAAAGATAGTTTTTTTGATATGAAATGCCGAAAGATTTTGAGCGTTGTTGAGTTGAAAGTTGTGGCACAGAGATTCGCAGAAAAACGTGGAGTTGCCTCGAGAATTGTTGTAAAACCAAAATGGTGATATATTGCCTAACTGTATTATACTGATATAGGTTGACCTTTTTTTAGGTTTACTTTAGACGTTCAAATGATTTTTTTTAGCCGTTTAGAAGGCAAAAAAATAATTCGAACTGGGTTCGTGCTTAAATCGTCAGTTCGGTCAAATTTACTTTATTTTTTCGATATGATTTGTATTTGATGTTTGGGTTCAGGTGTACTTCAACTGGCTTTCTTAAGTCCAGACTAAAATGAGTTCTTAAATGGTTATAGATATATACAGCTTGCTGGGTCATTTTCTTGGCCAACTCTGTATTTTTTATAGTCTGTTTCAGACCATATTCATATTTCAAAGTTCTATTAATGCGTTTAGCAACAGCATTTTCGTATGGGTCATATTGCTCGGTCATGCTCATTGTAATGCCATTGCTTTCTGCAAATTCGGTGTATTTGGGATTGCAGTATTGGAACCCTCTGTCTGAGTGGTGAACAAGCTTTTGACTGGGATATTTTCTGTTTTTGATGGCCATGGCGAGCGCCTCTGTGCAGAGGGATGTTCTCATATGGTCGTCCAGGTTGTAGCCCATAATCTGCTTGGAATAGGCGTCTGTTACCAAGGCCAGATAATTGTGTCCATTTTCAGTTTTAATATATGTGATGTCGCTTACCCATAGTTGTTCCGGTCGGGTAGGAACGTGGTCTTTTACCAGGTTTTTATATTTCTTGAACATATGGTTAGAGTTTGTTGTGGTAATGTAATTTTTAGATTTGGGCACCAATAGCTTATGCAGCCTTAGGAACCGATAGAACTTATCTCTGCCCATTTTGATATCCGCATTTATAAAGTCTTGTCTAAGGGCATCATAGAGCTTTATGCCACCCGTTTTAGAGCCTACCTTTTTACGGTAGTCCTTGACCATTACAATTAGTTTCTGATGGTCTATTAGTTCTTTTTGCTGGGTTTTGAGTCGTTTGTGGAAGGCTTGCTTAGTGATCCCAAAGCATTGATAGAGCCATTTTCTTTTAAACGGTTTTTCTTCTTTAGCTCTATCTCTTTTGCTAATGATTTGGGCAATGAGTTTTTTGACATATCCACGCCTGTAATAAGTTCCATTTCAGCGATAATGTCCTGCTGGAAGTCTTTTACAAACTCCAGCTCTTCAATGCGTTCCCTTAGTTTTTTAATTTCATCGTTTTTACTCATGCCTGTGTTCTGTTGTACTAAGGTACTATATTTTCTGATCCAATAGCTAATGGTAGTTCTGGGAACGTCATACTTTTTAGAAGCGAAATTTTTGGATACTTGGCCGTTCAGGATTTGGTCAACGACTAAAAGTTTAGTCTCTAAAGTTACTTTTTGGTAGCTTTTTTTTAGCCAGTGTTCTTTTTGTGTTTTCATAAGTGACTATAATTAATTGATTAATTTTTAGTCAACCTATTTCAGGAAAGTACAAACCTCTAATAACTACCCACTAAAAACTGAAAGGTTATTGCACAGAGTAGCGCAAAGTTCCATGGAGATACCCAGAGAAATTCTGGAGAACTTAAACGAATTGATAATCAAACTAAAGATTGCTAACCGCCGACTGAAAAAAGTCAACACTTTTCATGGAGGTGAAAAGTGTAATACTCAAACCTCATCCCCAATTAATGATAATTCTTAAAAATCTTGGTCGCCTCATTATAGGCACTTTCAAAACTTAAGGCATTGAGAGGATTACATTTTTTTGAAGTAAAATAAGAGAGCAATTTTTCCGTAGGCATATTGCCTGTCAATTCATCTTTTGCCATTGGACAACCACCAAAACCTTGAATGGCACCATCAAAACGTTTACAACCAGCGTTGAAAGCAGCATCTACTTTTTCATGCCAGGAAGTAGGCGTTGTATGAAGGTGAGCACCAAATTCAATATGCGGATACTTCGGAATCAAATTAGAAAAAAGATAGTCAATATTCTCAGGATTAGACGTGCCAACGGTATCGCTCAACGACAATATCTTCACACCCATTTTTGACAAACGTTCAGTCCAATCTCCCACTACATCCACATTCCAAGGATCTCCGTATGGATTGCCAAAGCCCATCGATATATAAACCACGACTTCTTTATTTGAAGCGTCTGCAATTTCCAAAATCTCATTCAAAGCCACTACCGATTGTGCAATCGTTTTATGAGTATTCCGCATTTGGAAATTTTCTGAAATAGAAAAAGGATAGCCTAAATAGCTAATTTCAGGGTGTACGGACGCATCCTCAGCACCGCGTGTATTGGCAATAATAGCCAGAAGTTTACTCTGGGTTTTGGAAAGATCTAGCTGTGAAAGCACCTCCGCCGTATCCACCATCTGTGGAATCGCTTTTGGAGACACAAAGCTCCCAAAATCAATGGTATCAAAACCCACTCGTAACAACGACTGAATGTATTGCACCTTTTTTTCAGTAGGAATAAAGTCTCTGATCCCTTGCATGGCATCTCGCGGACATTCTATAATTTTCACCTGTTGCATTGGCTCAAAGATATAAATTCCTGCGAAGGCAGGAATCTTTAGTTCAAAAAAATAAACACGAGCATATGATGAGAGAAGAAGTTTAAATAATCATTATTGAATTTCGATAAAAAAAACGGACTTTTAAGATAACTTCCTTAAAAGTCCACTTCACAATTATTTACATTTGGCAAGAACTTTTTCCGCCAATTTTTTAGCTATTTCCCGATTCTCGTCTGGGTTGGCACTAATTTTTGTAATGATGGTGAATTTAGATATTCCTGCCAGTACAACCAATTCCCCACCCCATTGCTCATTCCATTTATACCAGGCACTCGAGCCTAAACCTTCAATAAAATCCCAACTTCTTTTGGCACGAACTTTCATAAAGTCCTCCCCCGTCTTTTTTATTTCATCTTCCTGCTTGGCAAGATTTTCTTGAATTTGATCGAGTTCTTTTTCAGATAATTCTTTGTAAGCCATGTCAAAGTTTTCAATATTGGATTTGATATTACTTTTATCCGAATAGAAAGAGAGATTTTTTACACCCATGGTATTTTCATCTGGCAGTTCCATTTTCATTCCGGACACCTCCATAGTAAAACTAGGACGATTACTTGGCCATTGATACATATGTTCGCCATAGCTGCCAGAACGCAATTGCTCTTTGACCTTATCGGAATTTATGGGATATACGGATGTCATTTCTTCTTTTGTTAAAAGTAAGCTGTAATCGTCCTCAAACTTTTTTAAGCAATCATAAGATTTATTGCTATTCTTTTTGCTTACTTTCTCAGTCTTGCCATCTGCAGAAGTTTCTGAAGATTCCTTGTTGCCAGAGTTACAGGAGAACAGCAACAAGACCATTCCTGTAAGAAATAATGTTTTTTTCATAATAAAACTAAATTGAGTTGACTGCTAAATTACATTTATTAATATAATTTACAAGTGCAAAAAAAAGTTTTATCTTTTGATTTACAACAACTTACAACAAGACGAATCCCGTCTTTATGCGGCGATGATATAAAGCGCGATGCCCACAAAAACGACTATTTGAAGCCATTTCAAAAAACTGCCAACGCCTTTCCTTTTCAATATAAACTCAGATATACGACCTGCCAATAAAGCGATGCTACTGAAAACGAGAAAGGAAACAACCATAAAAATGATTCCTAAAGTGTAAAATTGAAAAACTGTGTTTCCCTCATCATTCCAAAGAAAACCAGGGAAAAACGCCAGGAAGAAAATCATCACTTTCGGATTGACTAAATTCATGATGACGCCCGTTTTATAAAGTTCTAAATATGATTTTCTGGGTGCGTTTTCTGAAAGCGAAATTGTCTCATCAGACTTATAAACCATATAGGCTAAATACAGCAAATAGCAAGCGCCCAAAACTTTGACCCCATAAAAAAGCTCTTCCGAAGCCGTAATTATTGCTGAAACACCAAATGCTAAAAGTGTGGTGTGTACAATGCAGCCGCTTATAAGACCAGCCGTAGTGGCGATGCCACTTTTGGTACCATTGACCAACGATTGGGTAAGCACATAGATGTTATCAGGCCCTGGAGCAATGGCGAGCGCGAGTGTTGCTATTGAAAAGGAGATGAGGGTTTCGATCATTTATAAATGAGATATAAGTCAGAATATATTATACTCCCAAGAATCTGCGAAAATCTGCGTCATCTGCGGGAATTTCTTGAGTGAGAAGTAATATTGTTATAAATAGCTATGACACAAAGTTGCACAAAGAAACCACAAAGCCATTTCAATTACTTTTGACACAGAATTATTAAATTAAAATCGTCAACTACAATTGAGCAATTATAATCTCTAGGTTTAAATACTTGATTCCCTCTTATGCGCGTTTCAAAATCGCTTGATTAATCTCCTTTATCAATCCCGGACCTTCATAAATAAAACCGGTATAAAGTTGTATTAAATCAGCCCCTGCATCCAATTTCTCCAAAGCGTCTTCGGCAGAATGGATCCCACCAACCCCAATAATCGGGAATGCTTTATTGCTTTTTTCCGATAGAAAACGGATCACTTCAGTCGCTCTTTTGGTCAAGGGTTTACCACTTAAACCACCCATTTCATTTTTGTTTTCAGATGAAATGCCATCTCGTGAAATGGTCGTATTTGTAGCGATGACGCCATCGATTTTTGTGATGGAAACAATGTCAATAATATCTAGAAGTTGTTCATCTGTAAGATCGGGAGCGATCTTCAAAAGAATGGGTTTGCGTTTGTGTTTTAAGTTGTTTTTATCTTGAAGGGTTTGTAGCAAATCCGTCAAAGGTTTCTTTTCCTGTAACGCCCGAAGGTTTGGCGTATTGGGCGAACTGACGTTAACCACAAAATAATCGACATAATCAAAAAGAGCTTCAAAGCAGATGATATAATCATTGACTGCTTCTTCATTGGGCGTGATTTTATTTTTACCGATGTTCCCGCCTATTAACACCCGTTTCTTATCGCCTTGTACCGGATTATTTTTCAATCGCTCCACTGCTTCTACAACGCCACCATTATTAAATCCCATTCGGTTGATGATGGCTTCGTCTTCGATCAATCGGAAAATACGCGGCTTTTCATTCCCATCCTGAGGCTTTGGTGTGACGGTTCCAATTTCAATAAAACCAAAACCTAAATTTGAAAGCTCTTTGTAAAGTTTCGCGTCTTTATCAAAACCTGCGGCCAATCCAACAGGATTAGGAAATTTGATTCCGAAAAGTTCGCGCTCCAATTTTGGATTTTCAAATTTATAAACACTTCGAAAAGCGCCTCCCAAGCCAATCAGGTTTGAAAAACGAATCATTGAAAATGTAAAGTGATGGATTTTTTCAGGATCAAAACTGAAAAACAAGGGACGGATGATGCTTTTGTACATAGATCTTAAGAAGTTGTTGTGCAAAAATACCATTCCTTTAATAAAGATTGTCATTATTCATTTTGAAAATTAGTAGTATTTTTGAACTCTAAACCCCAAGCACAAAAGGGTCATTTATATTGCACTTTGAATAAAAAAAATTGAAAAGTTATGATACCGAAACAACACATTATTGATAGATTTATAAGTTACGTGACCGTTGACACCGAATCTGATCCTAATTCTGACACCACGCCAAGCACTGAAAAACAATGGGATTTGGCCCATGCCTTAGTTAAAGATCTCACTGCTATTGGCATGACAGAAGTTTCCATTGATCATAACGCTTATATTATGGCAACCTTACCGAGCAATGTGGATCATGAGGTTCCGGTCATTGGTTTTGTGTCTCATTTTGATACCAGCCCTGATTTTACAGGTGCGAATGTCAAGCCTCAAATCATTGAGAATTATGATGGCAAGGACATTATTTTAAATGCGGAAGAAGGCATTATTTTATCTCCTGATCTTTTTGACGATTTGTTACAATATAAAGGACAAACACTTATTACAACGGACGGCACAACGCTTTTAGGTGCCGATGATAAAGCGGGAATCACAGAAATTGTTTCAGCGATGGAATACTTGATTCAACATCCTGAAATTAAACATGGTAAAATTCGTGTCGGTTTTACTCCAGACGAAGAAATTGGTCGTGGTGCGCATAAGTTTGACGTTGAAAAATTTGGTGCCGAATGGGCTTATACTATGGATGGAAGCCAAATTGGCGAATTGGAATACGAAAATTTCAATGCTGCAGGCGCTACCGTAAAAGTCAAAGGCAAAATTGTGCATCCCGGTTATGCCAAAGGCAAAATGATCAACTCCATGTATATCGCTACGGAATTCATCAATTCTTTACCGATGCTGGAAACACCTGAGCACACCGAAAACTACCAAGGTTTTTTCCATTTGTCAAGCATTGAAGGCGTAGTTGAAGAAACCGTTTTAAAATACATCATCAGAGATCACGACAAGGATCATTTTGAAGCCAGGAAAGAAGCCATGATGCAAATGGCCTTCGATTTGAATACCCAGTACGAAAGAGAAGTTATAACCATTGACATCAAGGATCAATATTTCAACATGAAGGAAAAAATTGAACCAGTTATGCATATCGTGGATCTTGCCGAACAAGCCATGCTAGCGGTCAACGTCAAACCGATCATCAAAGCGATAAGAGGCGGAACCGATGGCTCACAATTGAGTTTTATGGGATTGCCTTGCCCTAATATATTTGCCGGAGGCCATAATTTTCACGGACGTTATGAATATGTGCCTGTGGAAAGCATGATCAAAGCGACGGAAGTAATTTGTAAAATCGCAGAATTGGTAGCTTTGAAGAAGTAGTTTGAGGTATGTAAAAAAATGAAATCCGCATGGAGAAAGTAAATTCTATCGAAGACTATCTTGAAGTCCATTCACATTTTGCTGAAGCACTACAACTTTTAAGACACCTCATCAATTCTACCGAATTGGTGGAAACCTTTAAATGGAATGCGCCAACCTATTATTTAGAGAACAAAAAAGTAGTAGCTCTTGGCGCTTTTAAAAACCATTTTAGTATTTGGTTCCATCAAGGCGATGTTCTTAAAGATGAAAAAAAAATATTGGTAAAGGCTTCTGAAAAAACGAAACATTTGCGACAGATGCGGTTTAACTCACTATCTGATATCGACCAGAATATCGTTTTAAGTTACCTCAAAGAAGCCATTGAAAATCAAAAAATCTAATTACTTATAGACACAAAAAAAGCCATTTCAATTGAAATGGCTTTTTTAATTCGATTGCAACAGGTTATTTTGTTGTCGCAGGATCTTGGTTAAGCTTTTGGCTCATTTCCATCGAAATGGCAGAACGATCAAACTTAATTTTTCCTGACATAGTTTCAATAATACAGCTACTGTCTTTATCATTGAGGTCAGCAATTCTACCATGCATTCCGCTTTTGGTAATGACTTTGTCGCCTCTTTTTAATTCACTTGCAAACTTCTTTTCTTTTTTAGCGCGTTTCATTTGTGGTGCAATCATAAAGAAATACACTACAGCGAACATCGCAATAAAGGGTAAAAACGAACTTATTCCTTCCATCAATTCTTATTTATTATTAATCGTGATTATGGCCTTCATGACCAGGTTGTGTGCTATATTTTCGAGCAGGTTGTTGCATAATAGATTGAGCGCCTTCTGCTGGTTGTTGCGTCATTGGCTGACCAGATGCATTTGGATCTCCTTCAACGGTTGCTTTGATTCTAACGGTCTCAGAACCTTTTTCAGTATTAGTGGTCAAGGTTATAGATTTGGTAACAACGCCATTTCCTTTACCATCAAATTTCACTTTCATTTCACCAGTTTCTCCTGGAGCAACTTGTTTTGTCCAATCTGAAGGCACTGTACAGCCGCAAGTACTTTGAATATTACTAACGACCAACGGAGAACTTCCTGTATTCTTGTATTTAAAAATAGTCTCTACAGGAGTACCATTTTTTATGGTTCCAAAATCGTGTTCGACTTCTTCAAATTCCACCATCGCAAAACTACCGGAGTTCGCATCTCTTTCTGCCGCATCCACAACATTTTCGGATTTAATTTTTGCGGTAGCATCTTCTTTACAAGACATGAACCCAACTAAAGAAAGTGCACAAACACCTAATATTATTTTTTTCATCGTATTATTATTTGATTAAAATGCTCACTTAAAATAAATTTGAGAATGTAAAAATAGCAATAATTTACCATTACATCAACCCGCGCCCTATTTTATTTAACTCGCCGTTCTCGTTATATTCTTTAACGATTTTATCCAAAATACCATTAATAAAGAAACTGCTCTTTGGCGTGGAGTATTCCTTGGCGATATCGATATACTCATTAATGGTTACTTTTACTGGAATGGACGGGAATTTCTGAAATTCACAAATGGCCATTTGAAGTAAAATACCATCTAAATTAGCAATACGTTCCGCATCCCAATTTTGCGTTTTTGCCGCAATTTCCTGATTGAATTTTGATTTATTCAATAAAGTTTTCTGGAACAATGCCGTTGCAAATTCCTTATCTTCTGTGTCTTTAAAAAGTTTAGGTGTAAAATAGGCGGATTTATTTTCCTTTTTCAGCTTGCGAAGCAATTTAAGGATGCCTGTATTAACCACTGGCAAATCATCCAACCAAGTCAATTTTTTATCCTCAATATAGTCGTAGAGTTTTTCATTTGGAGCAATGATTTCAGTAAAGACATCAATAATGAAATCTTGATCTTCCTTAAAGCTAGAAACATCAGTGGCCATATATTTCTTATACAGTTCACTTTCTATAATGCTTTTAAATATGATATCAACATATTCAAAATCAAGATACCAATGATCAATTTTACGGTTTTCGATATCAATTTGAAGCGCTCTATCTTCTTGCAAAATTTGCAGCACCTGATTATTGATAAATTTTTTGTTTGGATTTTTTTCTTCTTGTGTTGCTAAAATTTTTCGCTGTGATCGTTCTTGATAATCTTCAGCACGCTTTTGAACTTCGATTAAAAGTGATAACATCAAGAGATGTAAATCATACATGTTTTCAAGACTTTGGATCAAGAATTTCTGATCTTTTATGAAGTCATCACTTTCCCCACCGTCAAACGCATAAAGGGTTTGCATTACTTTTATACGAATATGTCTTCTGTTTAGCATTGATAAGAACTTATTAAATTAAAAGGTGAAAAAGCTTAGTGTCTTTTCGTCTGCAAAAATAGTATTAATTTATAACTTGATAAATTAATTGCCACGGATATCTCAACTTTATTTTAAATATCCAGGTTTTCATTTTTCAATAGGTTCTTTAGCAATGGTTAAGAGAACCCTGTTTGGCTTTACCTTATTTGCGGTGACATCTTCCAATATCTCTAAACAAACAGGGCAACTATTTTCTGTTTTACAGATGGCCTCTTGCCTATGCTACTCCTCAAGTTCAGGATATAAAACAACACACTGCTTAGTGATCTGAAGCATAAAAGAGGTCGGGACAGATTCAATACCCCATTCTAAAATTTGGTGCTCCTAGGAATAAATTTAAATCTGCCTTCCACCAAATACTGCTCCTAAAAGCCTATTATGAATACCAATAATTACTTTTAAACGATTATCTTTGTCGATGCAAAAAAAACATAGTGTTCTTGATTATCGAAAGATTCTTATTCAAATCGGGATCTGTAGATAAAGTTCTATGAACTTATATCTTTCAAAACTATCGGATTGCAATTAGTGGTCATCTTTTTTGGATTATCTAAAAAATCACAATTAAAAATAAATCACTATTTAGAGTTTTTGCATAAATATAATCGCCAAATTCTTCAAGGTTAAAGCATTAGCGGCCAACAATAATCAATGAAAGAGCTACAACACGTCAATAAATATTTTTATAAGTACAGGTATAAGTTATTAGCCGGAATTTTAATTACTATTGTTGCAAGAATATTCCTTCTTTTTACACCAGAACTCGTTGGCAACTCTGTAGATGTCATCGACAGTTACCGGAAAGGGCTCACGACCGACCTTGGCGAGGTCAAAACTGAATTACTCATCAATATCGTCTACATCATTGGCGCAGCTATTTTGGGTGGAATTTTCACCTTTTTGATGCGGCAGACCATTATTTACGTATCGCGCCAGATAGAATATGATTTAAAAAACGAAGTCTATCAGCAATACCAACGCTTATCTCTAGACTTCTATAAATCCAACCGGACAGGCGACTTGATGAGCCGGATTAGTGAAGACGTTGGCAAAGTCAGGGAATATGCTGGGCCTGCAATCATGTATAGCATTAATACGATTACCCTTTTTATTATCGCGCTATTTTTAATGTTTCGCTCTGCACCGACATTGACCTTATACACTATTATTCCTTTACCGATCCTTTCTTACTTTATCTATATTTTAAGTAAATCCATCCATAAACGCAGCACTATTGTACAGCAATGGCTCGCAAAACTTTCTACGTTTACCCAAGAAACTTTTAGCGGTATAAGCGTCATCAAATCTTATGGCATTGAAGAGGTTACCAATGCTGACTTTGATGCGCTTTCTGAGGAAAGTCGACAAAAAAATATTGACCTTACGAAAGTCCAAGCGTTATTCTATCCTTTGATGATCTTTTTAATTGGGTTAAGTAATATTATTGTCATCTATATTGGTGGTAAACAATATATCGATGGCGAAATTGAAAGTTTAGGCGTTATTGCCAAATTCATTATTTACGTCAACCTTTTAACCTGGCCGGTGGCTACTGTGGGCTGGGTGACTTCGGTCATACAACAAGCGGAAGCTTCTCAAAAACGGATCAACGAGTTTTTAAAGCAGGAACCAAGTATAAAAAACAATAACCCAGAACCTTCCATCATAAAAGGAGATATTGTATTTGACCAAGTATCCTTTACCTATCCTGATACCAATATCCAAGCACTAAATAACGTCAGCTTCACGCTAAATAAAGGCCAAACGATGGCTATTATTGGGAAAACAGGCTCAGGAAAATCGACCGTCCTCGACCTCATCGGACGTTTATATGATGTCACTTCTGGAGAGATCAAAATTGACGGCACGCCTATTCAAGATCTCAATTTGACGAGTTTAAGGGATCATATTGGATACGTGCCTCAAGATGCCTTTTTGTTTTCTGATACGATTAAAAACAACATCATGTTTGGTAAAGAAGATGCAACGGATGAAGAAGTCATCGCTGCCGCAAAAAATGCCGACGTCCACAAAAACATCAAGAAGTTCAGTAAAGGCTACGATACTATTTTAGGGGAGCGCGGGATTACCTTATCTGGCGGACAAAAGCAACGTATTTCTATTGCAAGAGCGATCATCAAAGCGCCACAAATCTTATTGTTTGATGACTGCCTATCGGCCGTAGATACTGAGACTGAAGAAAAAATCCTCAATAATCTCAAAACCATTACCAAAGATAAAACCACTATTATCGTGAGCCATAGGATTTCTGCAGCCAAAAATGCCGATATTATCATTGTTTTGGATGACGGCAAAATCCTTCAAAAAGGCTCTCATAGCACCTTGATTGATGTGGATGGTTATTACAAGGAACTTTACCTGAAACAGCTAACAGAAAACCATTAAACGGAATATCTTAATAGTCAAACCCTAAATTATTTATTCAATAAAGCTTAGTTTCAGACCGTTTGGCAAATCCTTTCTAACCGCTAATCCATTTGTTTTCAACCCTACAAGTCGCACCGTTACGTTGACGCCAGATGATTCTTGCCCATTCATTAAAAGAAATTTCAGAAAATGTTGGTTACTAATATTATTTTTTAGATTTTTGGTACGTAAACTGTTACTAATTAAAATAAAAACATATGAGTGATCACGGAATGATGGAGAAAGAGGAAATATTCTCTAAAGTATTACGCGCAGGAAGAAGGACTTATTTCTTTGACGTAAGAGCCACAAAAGCAGGAGATTATTACCTCACCATTACAGAAAGTAAAAAATTCACGAATGACGATGGTTCTTTTCACTACAAAAAGCACAAAATTTATCTTTACAAAGAGGATTTCAGTGAGTTTAATGTGATTTTGAAGGAAATGATCGATTATGTTATTGATGAAAAAGGCGATGAAGTCATCAGCGAACGTCATCAAAAAGATTTCAAAAAAGAAGAGCTTGACGCTGAAGATGAGGATTTCGATTCAGAGACAATTAAATCTGCAGAAAACTTTACTGACATCAACTTTGAAGACATATAAGCGATCACAGGACAAAATATAAAAAAAACCGTTACTTTAAGTAGCGGTTTTTTTTATATTTTATAAACTAACTAAATATCTATGAAACTAATACACACCCTACTCTTTTTAACGACCTGTTTCGTTTTTGGACAAAAACAAACGGACCTCAGCTATTATCTCCCGCAAAACACCACTTACAACCAAGCGATTCCTACGCCGCAATCGGTCATTGGCCACGAAGTTGGCGAGTGGCACATTACCCACGACAAGTTGGTCGAATACATGAAAGCACTAGCGGCAAGCTCAGACCGAATCACTATTGAAAATAGAGGCAACACTTATGAAGGCCGACCTTTGATACTGCTGACCATCACTTCACCAAAAAACCATCAAAATATTGACGTCATTCGTCAGCAACATATCGCCGCCACTGAAGATAATGCGTCGGTCAACACCAGCACTATGCCCATTGTGGTCAACCAAGGGTTTTCCATTCATGGTAATGAGCCAAGTGGCTCTAATGCTGCACTTTTATTAGCTTATTATCTCGCTGCCGCAGAAAGTGACGCTGTTAAAGATTTGCTGGACAATACTATCATACTTTTTGACCCTTCATTCAATCCCGATGGATTACAGCGTTTTGCTTATTGGGCGAATTCCAATAAAAGCAAAAACTTAAATCCAGATCCAAATGATCGCGAATACAATGAAGTTTGGCCAAGAGGTAGAACCAATCATTATTGGTTTGACATGAATAGAGATTGGCTACCGGTGCAATTGCCAGAATCAAGAGCGCGACTGGAAACCTTTCATAAGTGGCTGCCAAATATCCTGACCGATCATCATGAAATGGGCACGAACTCCTCTTTCTTTTTTCAACCAGGAATTCCAAGCAGAACTCATCCACTCACGCCGCAATTAAATCAGGATTTGACCAAAAAAATCGGTAATTATCACGCAAAAGCTTTTGATAAAATCGGTTCCTTCTATTATACCGAAGAAAGTTTTGACGATTTCTATTATGGAAAAGGCTCCACATTCCCTGATATTAACGGGAGCATCGGCATTCTGTTTGAACAAGCCAGTTCCAGAGGCCATATTCAAGAAAGCACGAACGGGATTTTAACCTTCCCTTTTACCATCCGCAATCAGTTTACAGCCGCACTATCAACTTTGGATGCGGGTTACCATATGCGTGAAGAAATTTTAAAATACCAACACGACTTTTTCAAAAACGCCCGCAATGAAGGCAATAAAGAAAAAGGAAAAAACATCATTTTTGGCGATGCGAAGGATGCTGCCAAAACCTACGAATTGGCCGAAATATTAAGAAGACATCAGATTGAAATGTATGAACTTAAAAACGATGCTACCATTGACGGCAAGCAATTCAAAAAAGGCTATAGTTACGTCGTTCCAAAAAATCAGAAAAACACGCGATTGATCAACGCCATGTTTGAAAAACGCACCTCATTTCAGGATAGCTTATTTTATGATATTTCAGCTTGGACCCTGCCCCTAGCATTTAATTTAGATTATGTTGAAGGCATTCCTTCCTCACATCTGGGCGATCGGGTTGTAGATTTAAAAATGAAAGTAGGACAAGTTGATTCAAAAAGTGATTATGCCTATATCATGGAGTGGCATGAATATTATTCTCCTAAAGCATTGAATCAAATTCTAAAAAACGACTTACGAGCGCAAGTTGCCATGAAAAAATTTCGTGCCAACGGAAAAGAGTATGATTATGGCACAATTTTGATTCCTATTCAAAACCAATCAAAAAATGCTGATGAACTCTACCAATTTTTAAATGAAGCGGCCAAAGACGCGCATGTCCAAATAGATGCAGTGGCTACAGGTTTAACCGAAGGTATTAACATGGGAAGCAACGAATTCAAACCCTTAACACTTCCAAAAATAGCACTCATTGTTGGCAATGGTGTGGCATCTTCTGATGCTGGCGAAATCTGGCATCTTTTGGACCAACGTTATGACATGATTTTGACCAAATTGGATACTGAAAATTTAGGTCGCGCCGATTTAAGCCGCTACAACACCATCATTTTACCAAGTGCCAACCTCAGCAAAAGTGATACAGAAACCTTAGCAGCCTGGGTTGAAAATGGCGGAACGCTTATTGGTTTCAAGAACACTTTACGTTGGATGAACACGAATAAATTCATGAAACTCGATATTAAAAAATCAGAAAGAGTGGCCAAAAGCATCACTTTTGAAGAACGAAGCGATTATGATGGCGCTCAGGTGATCGGCGGCGCTATTTTTGAAGCGAAACTGGATCGTTCCCATCCGATTAATTTTGGCTATAAAAACGACAAACTGCCATTATTTAGAAATTCAACTTTATTCGTTAAAGCTGATAAACAGAGCTATAACAACCCTATACAATACACCAAAAATCCATTGATGAGCGGTTATATTTCCAAGTCCAATTTAGATAGTTTGGCACTGACCGTACCTTACCAAATGCAACGTATGAAACGTGGGAAAGTAGTGGCATTTACGGACAACACCAATTTCAGAGCGTTCTGGTTCGGAACGAACAAACTCATGATGAATGCGATATTTTTTAGAGACGAACTATAATTTAACCGCCACCAAATTCAAAACAAAAATGGATGCTAAATACAAAAGCGCATAAGAAATGCCAAAATTAAACCATAAGATGACTGCCATAACCAGCATGAAAATAGGCACCAAACTGATGACCAAGGCAAAACGAAAGGTCGCCGTAAATTCTGGTTTGGTAGAGTGTTGCAGTCTTTAAAGTTCGATTTCACACATTGATTGACGTCTTCAGGATTTAGAAAATCTACA
This sequence comes from Gelidibacter sp., assembly GCF_053579655.1. Classification (NCBI taxonomy): domain Bacteria; kingdom Pseudomonadati; phylum Bacteroidota; class Flavobacteriia; order Flavobacteriales; family Flavobacteriaceae; genus Gelidibacter; species Gelidibacter sp. The sequence continues at coordinate 42,901 of NZ_JBMDWE010000004.1, forward strand.
TTTATGTTTTCTAATTTCTGAAGAATGTCATCATAATCTTCAACATCCATTTGTGTTGTAAGTACTATCAAAGCATTATGGACATCACTTTTCATTCGTAATACGGAGGCATTCAGATTAAGATTTTCATAATCCTTGGACGCGATTGGCGTTCCAAAATTCAACACGACGCTATCCTCAAAATCCTCTATGCTTTTATAATTCAATCCCACAGGCACCATCTTAACGTTCTCTGAATAGTTGACTAATGCTTCTTCAATGATGTGCGAAAAGCTTTAATTCAATGGCCGGACAAATCGTTGGATATTATAGCTTTTTTCAGGAAAAAGCACGATGGCATTATGATCGGATAATAAGTCCGAACAGAATTTGAAAACGGCCTTGTTTTTTGAATTTTTATCCCAGCCATCTCTTAACCGATATACTGGCATCATTAGCAAGCTTTGTAAAAACTTACTGACCCATGGTTTTTGAAAGACGCTTGCGCGGATTAAGAAGTAATAAAAATCTCCGTTTTTAGTGGCGAGTATAAGTGGATCCATCCAACCATTTTGATGATTTCCTAAAAAAAGTCTGGCCTGATTTGGACGTAATGGTTCTTGATAATTGAACTAATTTTTTTGTAGTAAAAAAATAACGCAATCCTGAGATAGCTTCTCATAATAGTGCAACCATAATAGTTGCCATATGTTTTTTCCTCTAAAATGTTTTGATTTAAGCTACGGTAGATCCGTTTTTAACATGTATTTCTGGCCGTAATAAACACACATCTTTATCTTCTACAGCTCCCATTACAAGACATTCGCTCATAAATTTGGCAATCTGCTTTTTCGGAAAATTAATGATTGCGATAATTTGTCTGTTGAGCAAATCCTCCTTCGAATAAAGTGAGGTAATTTGTGCCGAAGATTTTTTAATTCCTAAGGCACCAAAATCAATGGTTAACTGATAGGACGGATTTCTTGCCTGTGGAAAATCATTGACCTCAATGATGGTCCCCACACGTAAATCAACTTTGGCAAACTCCTCAAAAGTCACTATCTTTTCCATCCTTAAAATTTGAAATAGCTCGCAATATAAAAAAATAAAACGTTATGGCTAATACTCCTTCAAACATGTTGCCTTTGGGCACTCAAGCTCCGAATTTTAAATTATTGGACGTGGTAAGCAATGAAAATTGCAACCTGGCAGATTGCAAAGGCGTGAACGGAACGGTTATTATGTTTATTTCAAATCATTGTCCGTTTGTTAAACATGTGAATGCGCGATTGGCAAAACTTGCAAAAGAATACAAATCTAAAGGCATTGAATTTGTTGCGATTGCCAGCAATGCCGTTGAAAACTACCCACAAGACGGTCCGGAATTCATGAAAAAGCTAGCGATCGACGAAGGTTTTATTTTTCCTTATTTATATGATCAAACGCAGTCGGTAGCGAAAGCTTATGATGCTGCCTGCACACCAGATTTCTATCTTTTCGACGCCGATTTAAAACTGGTTTATAGAGGTCAACTCGATAGCTCGAGGCCTGGAAATAACATTCCTGTAACGGGAGAAGATCTTACAAATGCACTGGATGCCCTATTGAACAATCAACCCATATCAGAAGACCAAAAACCTAGTTTAGGCTGCAATATAAAATGGCGAAGCGACAATGTAACATCTGATCGTTTTCCCATTGCAAGCAGTTATGATGAAAAGATTTGATCATAACGACGATGGGGATGATTTCTACCTGAACACCTGCACGGATGTCAGAAAGGAAATCTACCAAAAATTGACTGAGTACCACCCAGAAAATAAAACACCTTTCGAAATCACGTATAACGAATGCTTGGAGTTAATAAAGAAATCAGCTTTAAAACCATAATCCAAAAAAATTGAGATTTCAGATTGATATAACCTATGATTCTAAGAACAATCAATTCTTAAGGAAGGAAAAAATCAACTTATAAATTCTTCAACTGATTATCCGTTCCTTTATCACTGATTGTCCAAAAGAAACCTATGAAAAAAAACTGATCTGCAGCAGGACGTAAGGCTCTTTTTGAATAATTACCATTCACATCTACCGTGTTTGAAAATTGATAACCATTGATGTTTTTAGAACCCAAGGCATTGTTTACTGAAAAATAAAGAATCTTTTGAGGACTCAATAAATACGCCCAATTCAGACTCAAATTATTATAGCAATTGGTTTTGGCATTTAAAAATCCGTCGTGATTAGGATCGGTATAGTTTCTGCCAGAAGCAAAACCATAGCTGAAACCGACCTGACTTTTTAAGTCTTCGATCCAATATTTGCCCACCACAGAAAGGTTATGTCTATTGACGAAACTTGGTTGCGCAGCATAGGGATAGTTTTTATAATCCCGTTTCGTATCTAAAAAGGAATAGCTAATCCAATAATCGACGTTCTTGATATTTTTATTATCGCGCCAAAACAAGTCAATTCCCTTGGCATAACCACTCCCTGAACTATCAAAATGAGTATCAAAATCGACCAATTCGGTGTCGTATTTTACTAAACGTTTATAGCCTTTATAATAAGCCTCCGCTCTAAAAATTCTCCCTTCGGCGTTGTATTGGTAATTTAAAATATAATGCGCCGTATTTTCTGACTTAAGATCTTGATCGAATTTCAAAATAGCATTACTCGGATTTTGATAAAAGTTACCATAAGCTAAAGATACCTGACTGCTTTTGGAGGTTTTATAAGCAAGTGACAAACGTGGCGCTATCTCTGTAGATTTGAACAATTGGCTATAATCGGCACGTAAACCTGCTTTCAGCGCTAGCTTTTTTGAAAAAATAACGTCTGCTTCAACAAAAGCGGCAGCAATGTCATTCGTGAATCCGTAGTTATTAGAAGCTATCAAGTCATCCTGATAGTTTTCATTGAAATGGGTGGAAAAATATTCCCCACCAAAATTCAATTTAAAACGGTTGCTAAATCGGCGTTTGAATTTCAATTTGGCGTGATAGGAGTTTTCAGCATTGTCAATATCGCTATCGATAATCCGAACTTTGGTTTGATCGTGCGTATAACTCAATCCGCCAGAAACAGACCAAACATCGGTCAACATGCCTTGATAAGAGCCGTTAAAATAAAGATTACTATTGTTGAGTTTAAAATGGACACCTTCAGCATAGTTGATATCTTCTTGGGTCAATTCGAAATTGGAAGACTCAAAAGCAGTGTAAAGTTTGAGTAATCCTTTATCAAATTGTTGTCTAAATACCGCTTCGCCCGAAAACGCTTCATAAGGTTTCTTCCAATCATTTCTATCCTTAAATAGAGCAACGTATGGTGCCAAATTAATATAAGAAGTATTCACGCTCAAAGAACTTTTATCCCATTTTCGAGAATTGCCGACACCTCCACCTAAAGTCATCAGACTGACATCTGTTTTGTTTTGATCGGCTTCATCAATAGTATTCAGCAACAATACGCTAGAAAGTGCCTGACCATATTCCGCCGAATAACCGCCAGTGGAAAACGTAATACCATCAAACAAAAATGGCGAATAGCGTCCACGGGTTGGCGCATTATTGGTGGTTGGCGTATACGGCGTGAATACCCGAATGCCATCAATAAAAATCTGAGTTTCCTCGGCTTCCCCACCGCGCACAAATAAACGTCCGTCTTCTGCAACTGTTGTAGTTCCAGGCAAGGTTTGTAGCGCACCTACAAAATCGCCCAAAGCACTTGCCGTAGTAACAACATCTAATGGTTTTAATACGGAAACCTTGCTATTGTCGCCCGCTTCAAAAGCTCCTGCCGACAGCTCTACAGCATCCAATGTATTGACATCTTCTCTCAATCTGATCTGCAAACTCGTCATCGTTTTGACCTCAGCGAGCTTTTTAAAGGTTTCAAAAGAGAGAAATGATACGATTAAGGTTTTTATTCCCGTTTCGCTGGTGGTAAAAGAAAACACACCAGAACTATCCGTAGACCCGCCATCATAAGAACCTTCCAGATAAACGTTGGCACCTTCAATGGGCAACCCTTTGGCATCGGTTACTTTCCCTGAAATTGTAGTTTGTGAGAAACTGATAGAAGTTATAAAAAACAAGAGTACTGGAATAAACGCTTTCATAATACTTGATGGATTTGTTGATAGTACAAATGTGTATCGAAACAAGCAGAATCAAAATTCATAAGTTCTGAACTGTCAGAATTTGAGGATGAATTGGACAATCATTTTTAAAGCATATAATTCTAGCATTTTAGTATCTTAGAAACAAATTCCAACCGATGCTGACCACAACTGAAAAAAAATTTACGATTTTATTCCTATTGCTTCTTATGGCGGAACTCATCTGCGGAAGCGTTGAAAATTTATCCCGATGGCATTATCTAACAAAACCTTTACTACTCATTTCTTTAATTCTCTATTTTTTCGTCCAGAGCAAAATGATGATTCTAAAAACGAGAATATGGATTTCAAATGCACTTATTTTCTCTTTATCTGGTGATGTCCTTTTAATGTTTGTGGATAAATCCCCAATCTTTTTTATGCTCGGTTTGATCTCTTTTTTCGTGGCACATGTATTTTATTGTTTGGTGTTTTTCAGAAATAGAAATCCCAAAACAAATCCCATTGGCTTAATTATCGTTTTAACTTTTTATGCCTTCGGACTTTTTTATCTGCTCAAAAATAACTTGGGCGACTTATTAATTCCCGTCGTTTTTTACATCCTCGTTATTTTATTGATGATCATTTCGGCGTTTTTAAGACAGAAAAAAGTGTCTCAAAAAAGTTTTATTTTCGTGTTTATTGGCGCTATATTGTTCGTGATTTCAGATAGCATTTTGGCCTTGAATAAATTTTATATGCCGTTGCCGTTTTCAAGCATCAGCATCATGCTCACTTATGGCTTGGCGCAGTTTTTTATTGTTTTAGGCCTTTTAAAACAACCATAGACGTTCTCTATAGTGACTATTCAACTCATTATTTATCAGATTTATAATTCATCTTAATCAAAGTGTTTATTCAAGATTAATTTCACACTTAATATTTTTAAAAATAAACCAGTATTTCTGTAACAATCTCCTACATTCTTCTACTAATAGCACAACTAACCATCAGAATTGGACAAAGAATTAGAACATAATTTTGTCGCGTTGCTTGAAGAGCATCAAAACATTGTGCACAAAGTTTGTAGGCTATATACAAACCATAGAGATGCCCATAATGATTTGTTTCAGGAAATCACGATACAGCTTTGGAAGGCCTATCCGAAGTTCCGTGGCGACGCAAAATTCAGCACGTGGATGTATCGTGTAGGTCTAAATACTGCCATCACCTTATACCGAAAATCAAAGCGCACAGTCAACACTTATGAATTGGAAACCTTTCAATTTAAAATCAAGGCTGAAGAATATGACGACACGGAAGAGCAACAATTGAAATTATTGTATCAAGCCGTTCATCAATTAAATGATATTGAAAAAGCCCTCGTTTTTCTTTATTTAGAAGAAAAAGATTATCGCGAAATCAGCGAAACTTTAGGGATTAGTGAGGTCAATGCCCGAGTGAAAATGAACAGGATTAAAAACAAATTAAAAACAATACTTAATCCTTAAGTATATGGACGAATTAGAACTATTAAAAAAACACTGGAAACAGCAGGATACAGAGTACCCTAAAGTTTCTGCTGATGCTATATATAAAATGATCCTAAAACGCTCCTCATCGATCGTTAAATGGATCTTTATCATCAGTCTGTTGGAGTTTGCCTTATGGGCATGCCTATCCTTTTTCTTAAAGGACACAGAAAACGCACAACATTTTGATAAAATGGACTCTGATTACCTCATCATTCCCCTAACTGTTTTAGGATATGTGGTGTTGGCTTATTTCTTCTTCTTATTCTATAAGAATTACAGGAAAATCTCAGTGACAGACAACGCCAAAGTATTGATGGAGAATATTTTAAGAACTCGAAAAACAGTTAAGAATTATGTGTTTTTCAATCTGGCCTTCATGGCGATTACGTTTGTGGCCGTGCTATACATTGAATTTGACCAGGACAAAGCCTTTATCAGTAAAGCGCAAACCGCTGCGGCCAATGGCGAAGCGTTTTTGTTCTATGCCAAAACCATATTACTTGTAGCGGGTGTAATTGCGGTTTTTGCAGCCGTCTTACTGTTTTTCTACTGGTTGATCTATGGATTGCTGCTCAGTAAACTTAATAGGAATTATAAAGAATTGAAAAAACTAGAGTTATAATCTAGTTTTTTCAATGCTTACGGCTTACTCCTCTACTTTATACCTTCTGAGCTTGTTTAATTCCTCTTGTGCCTTCAGTTCTTCTTGTGGAATAACTTTCAGGAACGAAGGGTGTTGCTCAATGGCGTATTCAATTTTTTCTACGATCTGATCGATAGTTTCATTTTCGTAATCGATAACCAAAGGCGCTTTAATCTCCATCGACTGAAGAATATTTTTCTTTTTGACGCGAAGTCCCTTTTTATCGAAAGAACGTCTAAACCCGTCAATCACAACAGGTACAACAATCGGTTTGTAACGCTTTATAATATGCGCCGTTCCTTTTCGGATAGGTCTAAACGGTGTGGTGGTACCCTGCGGAAAGGTAATGACCCATCCATCATCAAGAGCTTTCGAAATCATAGTGATATCACTCATTTTGACCTGACGATTCACTTCCTTACCTTCTGCTCTCCAGGTGCGCTCAATACTGATCGAGCCCACATAGGCAAATATTTTAGGCAATAATCCCGACTTCATTGTTTCTTTGGCAGCAACGTAGTACATATTCAATTTGGGTTGCCATAAATAGCCGATATTCTTAATATTGTCCTCCCGATTACTCAAACTCGCGTTAAATACATGAAACATCGCGACGACATCAGCAAAATAAGTTTGATGATTGGAAATGAAAAGCACATTGGTATCCGGCAAATTTCTTATAACCTCAGAACCCTCAATTTGAAGTTCATTAAATCCTCTAAAACGTCTGTGAGTCACGGCTCCAAGGATACGAATGAGCCATTTCTTTACAAAAAGTATATGACCAAAAGGGTTTCTTTTAAATAATCCCATTATTTATATTTACGATTATGATATGCTATTTATGATGCGTATAACCTCAACATACCTGAAAAAACAAATTTAGTAAAATCTGTAACTTAGACTACTTTTTTTAACAAGTCTTTTATTTCGCTGAGCATCATAGCAGTTGCGCCCCAAACCGTATGTCCGTTTAACTTGAAAACCGGAACCTCCACCTCTTTTTCCAACGACGTCATCAACATTTGTGAGCCAACATTATCATCATCGAGAAAATCGTCAAGCGTGACTTCAATCAAATCTTCAACCTCATCATCTTGTTTCAAAAACTGGGGTGTTTGGAGGGTAATGCCCAAAAAAGGATACACCATAAAATTACTTGGCGGAATATAAACCCACGTCATCGCCTTCAAAACCGTCATGCTTTCAATAGGCACACCAACTTCCTCAAAAGTTTCCCGAAGTGCCGCATATTCCAGTGACGGATCTTCCTTTTCCAACTTTCCGCCAGGAAAACCGACTTGGGCAGAATGTACGCCACTATAGGTTTTTCTTAAAATCAAAATCAATCGTGTACGTTGCGCCAGATCAGGATAGAACAAAGCCATCACCCCTGCTTTTCGGGCGTCTTTTATGATTTCCTTTTGTTGCTCGATGAGTTGGATCCGAAAGGAAGGCGACATTTTAACTTGTGAAGCATGCCCTGGAAGTGGAATATGTTCTATTTTTGAGATCGATTTTAAAAAAGTATCAAAATTCATTTAGATATGAGAATTTTAATGGTCATTGGCGTGTTTTTTATGCTTCTTAACTGTGAAGATAAACAATCTCGGCAAAAAAATAATTATTCTACTCCGGATTCCTTAACTACGGAACACCTCCAAGTCAAGAAAGACACATCTCAAAAAAAGCAACGTGAACACCCAAAACTCACGGACAAAAATGCCATGGATTTCTTTCTGGAATACGAAAAAGAATACAAGGAAAACAAAGTCCGCATTACTACCGATTTTGGAACGATCGACATTCAACTGTTTGATGAAACCATGTTCCATCGTGCCAATTTCATTTTCCTGATCAAACAAGGTTATTTTGATAATACCCAGTTTTACCGCATCGTCAACAATTTCGTCATTCAAGGTGGGAATAGCGATGACATAGCAATTGCCGATAGACGCACAAAAATTGGAAAGTATTTATTGCCTCCAGATACCAAACGCGGATTTCTACACGATCGCGGTGTGATCAGCATGCCTAGCAGCGAGATTGAAAACGCCTATAAATTGGCTTCTCCGTACGAGTTTTTTATTGTCCAAAAACAAGGCGGTGCCCATCATCTGGATGGCGAATACACGGTATTTGGAAAAGTGATCCATGGGATGGATGTCGTGGATACCATAGCAGCTCAAAAAACTGATGATGGCGAATGGCCATTAACCAACGTTTATATCCGAAAAATAGAAATTATAAATTAATTAAGAAAATTGAGTCTTTAAATCAATATCTTGGAACTCTTTACAAATCAACACTAAAAAAACAAATGACAAAAAACAATTTAAAACACCTTAAAACTTTGAGTTTATGTGCGCTTATTGCTTTTTCAAGCTGTAAGAACGAAGAAAAAAAGGAAGACACTATGGCTAAAAATGACAATGCTTTACTTCAAGAATGGACAGGACCTTACAATGGCGTTCCTGCATTTGACAAAATGAAAGTTGAAGACGTCAAGGGCGCTATGGAAAAAGGCATGGAACTTGGATTGGCAGATATCGAAAAAATCGCCAATAATCCTGAAGCACCAACTTTTGAAAACACCATGGCTGCAATGGAACGTTCTGGAAAAGAACTCGAACGCGTTTTTACCTATTACGGGATTATGAGCAGCAACGTCTCTTCTCCTGAATTTAGAGACCTTCAAGCGGAATTAGCGCCTAAGCTATCAGAGTACAACTCTAAAATTTCGCAAAACGAAAAACTGTTTCAGCGTATTAAAGCAGTTTATGAAGCCTCTCAAACAACACCTTTAGAAGCCGATCAACAACGTGTGGTTGATTTGACCTATAAAAGCTTTGAAATGAATGGCGCTAACTTGGATGCTGAAAAAAAGAAGCGTTTCGCTGAAATCAACAAAGAACTTTCGTCAATTTATACCAAATTCTCAAACAACGTTTTACATGATGAAGAAAATTATGTAACGTATTTGAATGCGGATCAAATCGGCGGGCTTTCTGAATCTTTTGTGAAATCGGCTGCTCAAATTGCTTCGGAAAAAGGACAAGAAGGGAAATATGCGATTACGAACACACGCTCATCTGTCGATCCATTTTTAACTTATTCTACGGAACGCGAATTGCGCAAACAAGTATGGAACAATTACTATTCCCGTGGCGATAATAATGACGAATTTGACAACAAAAAACTCATTGCTGAGATCTTAAAACTCCGTAAAGAACGCGTTGGACTGATGGGCTATGATAACTATGCTGAGTGGCGCTTACAAGATCGTATGGCAAAAACTCCAGAAAACGCCATGGATTTGATGATGGCTGTTTGGCCAGCTGCTATTGCAAGAGTTAAAGAAGAAGTAACGGACATGCAAGCTGTGGCGAATGCCAGTGGCGACAACATTACGATTGAACCATGGGATTACAGATATTACGCCGAGAAAGTACGTCAAAAGAAATACGATTTAGATAGTGAAGAAGTAAAACAGTACCTACAACTTGACAAATTGACACAGGCCTTATTTTACACTGCTGGACGCTTATTCAATTATGAATTTACCCCAGTTGCAGAAGGATCTGTGCCTGTTTTTCATGAAGATGTAAAAGTTTGGGATGTTACGGATAAAGATTCTGGAAAACATATCGGCTTATGGTATTTGGATCCATTTGCACGTCAAGGAAAACGTTCTGGAGCATGGGCAACAACTTACAGAAGCCACACGACGTTTGACGGCGACAAAACAGTATTAGCATCCAACAACTCCAATTTCGTAAAACCTGCTCTTGGTGAGCCTGTTTTAGTGTCTTGGGATGACGCAACGACCTTCTTCCATGAATTTGGTCACGCCTTGCACTTCTTTTCATCTAACGTAAAATACCCAACCTTAAATGGTGGCGTGAGGGATTATACCGAATTCCAATCGCAGTTATTGGAGCGTTGGTTATCTACCGACGAAGTGATCAATCAGTTTTTGGTACATTACAAAACTGGCGAACCTATCCCGGCGGCATTGGTTGCTAAAATCAAAAAGGCATCCACGTTCAACCAAGGTTTTGGAACTACGGAGTTTTTAGCATCAGCATTGATGGATATGAAATTACATTTGGCCGATCCAAAAAATATAGATATTGCCAAATTTGAGCGTGAAACTTTAGGCGAAATGGGCATGCCAAAAGAATTGGTCATGCGTCATAGAACACCACAATTTGGTCACGTCTTTTCAGGCGAAGGCTACGCTACTGCGTATTATGGTTATATGTGGGCAGATGTTTTAACAGCAGATGCCTCAGAAGCGTTTAGAGATGCGCCGGGCGGGTTTTACGATAAAGACATGGCTGATAAATTGGTTAAATACTTATTTGCACCAAGAAACTCAATGGACCCAGCAGAAGCCTACCGACTATTTAGAGGTCGCGATGCAAAAATCGAAGCCTTGTTGAGAGACAGAGGATTCCCTGTTCCGAAAAGTTAATTATTATTTATTTTATATTGCAAAGCCACGTTTTTGAGACGTGGCTTTTTTTTATCCTAATTTTAAAGAGTTTGCCAAGAATATGATACAACATGTTAATTGTACGCATTATTTTATTATATTTATACGTATAACTTTTTATAAGATGGACACCAAACTGACATTGAAGCTCAATCAAAAGGTCATTGAGAAAGCGAAAAAATATGCTTCCAAAAAAAACACAAGTCTTTCCAGAATAGTGGAGACATATCTTCAGTCGCTAACTTCAGAGAATTCTAAAGATGAGTTTGATATATCGCCTTTTGTCAAAAGTATCGCCACAGGAAAACAAGTCCCTACTGATTTAGATTATAAAAAAGAGTATTCAGAGCACCTTCTTGAGAAACACAAATGACAAAAAGACTTTTCATAGACACTAATGTCATGTTGGATTTACTGGGAGAAAGAGCACCATTTTATGAGCCAATTGCCAAAATTGCAACCTTAGCCGAAAAAGGAAAAGTGACGATGGTGGTGTCCCCCATTTCATTCGCTACTGTCAATTATTTTATTTCAAAATTTGAAAATCCTGAAATTGCAAGAGAAAAACTAAGGAAATTCAGCATCATTAGCGAAACATGTAGGCTTAACGAACAAACTGTTGAAAAAGCACTAAATTCCTCTTTCAAAGACTTTGAAGATGCATTACAATATTTTACCGCTACAGAATCAGAATGCGAAATCATCATTACTCGAAATGGCAAAGATTTTAAAAAATCCTTAATTACTGTAATGAATGCTCAAGAGTTTTTAAGTAGCCTGAAATAAAGAACTATAGATTAAAGTGACATATTATCTCGACATGCACTTTGGCGAGGGATTTTAAAACAGAATGAAAGTCTGTTACATTCGTGAAATTAACATAAAATATTTTTACCAGTAAGCTCTGTATGGCGCTAATTTGTGAAAATTAGTGAAATTCGTGTCAAAATTCTTAGAAGTTAAAGCAATTAGCTTTAGATAATCTTTAAAGATGAAAATTCAATCCCTCAGAAGTCAATTACAATATTAAAACCTTTCTTCCCGCTTATACATATTTGGCAAAGTGATACTAAATCGTACGGCAATCAATCTCACAATAATGACCACAGAACCTGAAGCCATAAATATAATATTATCAGGAATTGGAAATAGTCTTAGAAGAAAATAGACAATCCCTCCCAAAATACAGGCCGTTGCATAAATTTCCTTTCTTCTAAAAATCACAGGAATCTCGTTACATAATATATCCCTAATCACACCGCCAAAACAAGCAGTCATCGTGCCTAACGAAATACAAATAATGGGATGTAAACCTGCCGCTATACCTTTTTCTATACCCACCACGGTATAAAGCCCAATACCAATCGAATCAAAAAGCAGTAAAGACATCCGCAAATGATTGATTTTTCGTCTAAAGGCGATCGTGAAAACGGTGGCCGTGAATATCACATATACATAAGTCATATTGGTCATCCAAGTTACTGGCGTTATCCCAATTAAAACATCACGAAGGGTTCCACCACCCACAGCGGTCACAAAAGCAATAATAAGAACGCCAAAAGCATCCATTCTTTTGTTCATTGCTACAGATACACCAGAAATAGCAAAAGCGATCGTCCCCAAAACATCAAGGGTCTGTATAAACATAGTTTCTAGGAAAAAGATTCAGTAAGCAAAGATAAGAACACGCGCTGTGCAATCTGAATCTTTAATGGAAAAAATGTAAAATGAGATGTTTTTGAGGTTTGGATGATGGATAAGGAAGTGATAATATTCTGCTAATTAAAAAATCCCTCAACACACATTGCCGCAGAGGGGCAAAATATCAATAGCAATCACATAGATAGAATTGAATGAGTCCAAGAGGGACGCTATATTAATTTACATAGACAATTGATAAATTGTGTTCCGTTTATCTTATTGAGATCCTTCGACAAGCTCAGGGTAAGCGACTAGCACATATTTTCCGAAAAGGAAAATATGCAATTTAGATTTAGACTTGTCAGTTTTGAGACCCTTCGACAGGCTCAGGGTAAGCGACTCACACATATTTTCCGAAAAGGAAAATATGGTTCGCTGCTTACATACTTTGCGTGTAATAATTATAATCCTTTAAAATCGTATCAATAAATTGAACATCATTCCCATTAATTGCCTTAACACCTATAACTTCGGTTATTTTGTTGCGCAACTTAATCAAGGTTTGATAATCGTTGGCTGATTTTGCGGTGGTAAAAGTGTCTTTTATAATGCGAGCATCGTTATCGGAAAGCTTAATTACGGTTGGATAGGTCGGTCGATAATCCTCACTTAAATCCTCTAAAATGGTATGGCTGATATTCACTTTGTCTTTTAATAAAATAACCGCGGTTCCCGCTGCCATATCTCCTAAACGTTGAGATCTTTTACTAAAGAGAATAACGAAAAACCCCAAACCTAAAATATAAATATCCACAATCCTAAAAAACCAGCGCACTACATAATCGGCGAGCGATGCTTGATAGCCATCAATCTTCACGACTTTTATTTTCATGATTTTCTTCCCTATGGTCTGTCCTTCCATTAGCGCTTCCAGAACCAGCGTATAAAAAACAACTGGCAAACCAAGTAAAGTGTTGATGCCAATTTGCGACCACTGATCCATATCCTCAAAAGCACCAACCGTCATATTCAAAATTGTGATATACCCTATCTTAATCAGCATGTCAATCACAAAAGCCAACAAACGTTCGCCCACGCCAGAAGCCGTAAAGTTAATTTTCACATTTTGGGTGGTGTTAATTTGTAACTCTGACATATTATAATTTATTTTAACAACTGTATGAGAGAAGTTGCATTTATTAAGCAAAATAAGGAAAAATGGCTGAGTTTTGAAACTGCCATTTTCAATAACGATTTTAAAAATCCGGATGAACTCGCTTCACAATACATCCAATTGATTAACGATTTATCCTACGCGCAAACTTACTACCCCAAAAGTAAAGTAATTACCTACTTAAATCAATTGGCGGCCAAGGCTTTTCAGAAAATATATAAAACCAAACGCGAAGACAGCAACAGAATCGTCGCTTTTTGGAAAACGGAAGTGCCTTTAATTATGTACCAATACCGGAAGTTCGTCTATATCGCCTTTATCATTTTCACGCTTTTCACTATGATTGGTGCTTTTTCAGCCGCCAATGATGGCGAATTTGTCCGCTCTATTTTAGGCGATGAATATGTCAACATGACTTTAGAAAACATTGAGGCTGGCAATCCTGTGGCAGTTTATAAAAGCGGCAGCAATTGGGGAAGTTTTATTGGGATTACCGTAAACAATTTACGCGTTGGTGTGATTGCTTTCGTTCTGGGTATTTTCGGCGGACTCGGTACGGTTTATATTTTATTCAAAAACTGTATCATGCTCGGGTCTTTCCAATACTTTTTTCATGAAAAGGACGTTTTTTGGGAAAGCGTCAGAGGCATTTGGATTCATGGTGCCATGGAAATTTTTGCCATTGTCATATCAGCAGCGGCAGGATTGATATTAGGAGCAAGCATTTTGTTTCCTGGCACGCATTCACGATTCACTTCGTTTAAAGAAGGCGCCAAAACAGGCGTCAAAATATTGATCAGCACCTTTCCTTTTACTTTTTTCGCCGGATTTTTAGAAGGTTTCATCACAAGATACTCTCAAGAAATGCCCAAAATGATTTCCGTTGGTATTATCTTGGTCACTTTAGGATGTATTAGCTACTATTATCTCATCTATCCGTTTGTTTTAAAGAAAAAACTCGACGCACAACTGATCCCACAATCGCTTAAATGAAATTTAACCTGACGCTTATTTTTATGGCCTGCATGTTTCTGCTCAATGTGAATACTTCACTTTGGGCAAGTTCTACTATGCAGCAACCACAAACTGAACGTCAATTTAAAGAGGGTTTTAAGGACAATTATTCAGGCAGAAAGTACAATTACGAAGGCAAGGAAGAAGTGCGCTCCGCCTCATCAAAACATGGCGATCCGTCTAAATATTCTGAAAACAAACCGTATTCAAAAGAGGACAATAACGCAAATGATTTTTCATTCAACTTCAATGCGCTCAATTGGTTGTTCATTCTTATTCTGATTGTTGCCGTCGGCTATTTAGCCTACACGCTTTTAAATGATGGGAGCAGCAAACTATTTTCTTCAAGAAATAATGAGAAACTGAAATCTTACGGCGAAATCACTGCTGAAAACATAAAGCATGCCGACATTAAAACCCTTATCGCTAATGCCGAAAACACCAACGATTATCGATTGGCCATCCGATATTATTATTTACTGGTTTTAAAACAATTGACCCTCAAAAACTTCATTAAATACGCCGATGATAAAACCAACGCCGATTATATGAATGCGATTGCCGCTGAAAAATTCAGCAAGGATTTTGCCTATACCTCCTACATTTATAATTATACCTGGTATGGCGAGTTTGCATTGGATATGAAGCAATACCAATTGGCCAAGGCTAGTTTTGTTCAACTTATTAAAGAGATCAACTCATGAACAAAACCTTAGTTACCCTACTCGTCATTGCAGCAACCGTCATCACGATTGCCATCACAATCGATTACAGCAATAATCGCACGGTAGATTGGGAAGAAAGTTATAATGAAAAAAGCAACAAGCCTTACGGCGTCAGTGTGTTTTATAAAGAATTATCGAAGTTGTTTGAGGATCAGAAAATGAAAACCATTTACTATACGCCTTACAACTATTTTTATGCGAATTCAGAAGATGGCTATGGCGACCACGTGGCAGAAGGAAATTTTATATTAGTCGGTAATTCCGATTATTTAGTGGACGCAGATATAGAAGAATTACTCCTTTTTGCAGGCCGCGGAAACACCATTTTCATGTCCGACTACACTTTCCCACAAACTTTATTGGATACTTTGAATTTAACCGTAGATAGCATTAAAAACAAAGACATTATTGCAAAACTGAACTTTAATAATTCGAGTTTAACATCTAAAAACACAACCATTGATAAAAGTGAAAGCTCTGCCTATTTCTCGAAATTTGTAGCCAACAACTATAAAGCTTTGGGCTATGTGAACGATGACCCTAATTTTACCAATTTTTTGGAAATTCCTTTTGAAGACGGAACCATCTATTTACATTTAGAGCCGAGAGTCTTTACCAATTACAACATCTTAAAGGATCAGCGCTACCTTTATACGGAAGGCGTACTCTCCTATTTACCAAACGAGACGATCTATTTTGATTCCTATACCAAGTTTTTCGATTCCTACTATGGCGATGCTCAAGAAAAATCAAATTTGAGCTGGTTTCTACAACAGCAATCCTTCAAATGGGCTTGGTATTTGGCTCTATTTCTAACTTTATTATTTATGGTTTTTAATGCCAAACGACGCCAACGCATCATTCCGATTGTAAAACCATTGGAAAACACAACCGTCGGATTTGTAAAAACCATTTCCAATCTCTATTATGAAACACAAGATCATAAAAACCTCATCGATAAGAAAATTACATATTTTTTAGAGAAGATACGATCCGATTACAATTTAGACACCACCAATTTAAACGACGAGTTCATTACCAAACTCTCTCAAAAATCTGGAAAGAAGAAAGAATCCGTCAAAAAAACCATTAATTTCATCAATTGGTTACGGACCAAGAATGAGTTTTTTGAAGAAAACCTTTTGAAACTCAATAAACACATTGAAGAATTTTACTCATAAATACATGGAAAATCAAGACCCTTTTGAAGGACTAACACCAATAGAATCCACACCAATTCCAGAAATCATTCAGGAAGAAACCTCGGAAGACATTCAATTTACCAACCGCCTCGACCTCTCTGAACTGCAAACAAATGTGCAAAAGATCAAGGAAGAGATGAGCAAGGTTATCGTTGGCCAATCGGATATGTTAGATATGCTGATGGCCTCTTTACTCGCCAAAGGCCATTCCTTAATTGAAGGTGTCCCAGGTGTCGCGAAGACGATTACGGCGAAACTGATGGCGAAATCCTTAAGCGTTGGATTTAGCCGAATTCAGTTTACGCCCGATTTAATGCCGAGTGATATTTTAGGAACCTCTGTATTCAATTTGAAAACGACCGAATTTGAGTTTAAAAAAGGCCCTATTTTCAGCAATATGATTTTGATTGACGAAATCAATCGAGCACCGGCAAAAACACAGGCTGCTTTGTTTGAGGTTATGGAAGAACAGCAAATTACCATTGATGGTAATTATTATAACCTGGATTCTCCATTTATGGTTCTGGCCACCCAAAATCCGATTGAACAAGAAGGCACCTACCGTTTGCCCGAAGCGCAACTCGACCGGTTTTTATTTAAGATTGAAGTGCGCTATCCCAATCTAGAAGAGGAAATTGAGATTTTAATGCGCGAGCACAATTTGCAGGATCGTGTCAAAACAGATGCCATCACACCATTTTTAACGGCGGAACAAATCATCAAATACCAAGCGCTCGTAACGCAAGTATTAGTAGAAGAGCATTTGTTAAAATACATTGCCGATTTGATTATGGCCACACGAAACAATCAATTTTTGTATTTGGGCGCTTCCCCAAGAGCCTCCATTGCCATCTTAAAAGCCAGTAAAGCTTTTGCCGCCATGTCAGGACGTGATTTTGTAACTCCTGAAGACATTAAACGCGCTGCCATCCCTGTATTACACCATCGTGTGATAGTAACTCCAGAAAGAGAAATGGAAGGCATCACGAGTACCGATGTGATCAAACAGATTATTGAGAATGTTGAGATTCCGAGGTAGGGTTCAGTTGGCAGTTTTCAGTCTTCAGTTAGCAGTCGCAGTCTCAGTTTTCGGTCAGCAGTTGGCAGACTTCATGCTTCTTGCTTCCAACTCCAAGCTTATTAAAAACATTCGTTAACCCGCCTGAATGGACGGGCAGGTTCATGGCAAAAAACAAATTATAAACTTGAAATTCCTTAAACCCTTTTACCTACAGCCTCGGTTTTTTTATAGTGGATTGTTCATTATAACCCTGTTTGTATTCAGTTATTTTGTTCCGTTTTTATTTGGAGTTGCGCAACTCTCCATTTTGGTCGTGCTAATGTTATTTTTTTTGGACGTTATCATTGTTTTTTTTGGTGGAAATAAAATTGTCGGCCATCGTATTTTGCCTGATAAGTTCTCAAATGGCGATAATAATCAAGTCGAAATTAATATTGAGAACAATTACCCGTTTACCGTCTATTTGACTGTAATCGATGAAGTGCCTTTTCAATTTCAAGTGCGTGATTTTAATCTGAAGTTAGAAATCAAAGCAAAAAATACTGACCGCATTGCCTACAAGCTCAAACCTACAGAACGGGGCGAATATCACTTTGGAACGCTTAATATTTATGCCTATACAAAAATAGGCTTGGTTGCCAAACGTTTCCGTTTTGACACGAATGCGATGGTGCCCACCTATCCAAGTTTTAAGCAATTGCGCAAATTTGAACTCTTGAATGTCAATAATACCTTGCAGGATTATGGCGTTAAGAAAATCCGACGCATTGGTCATACCATGGAGTTTGAACAAATCAAGGACTATGTCATCGGCGACGATTTACGAACCATTAACTGGAAAGCGACCGCCAAAAAGAACAGTTTGATGGTCAACCAATTTCAGGATGAAAAATCACAGCCCATCTATTCCATCATCGATAAAGGCCGTGTGATGAAAATGCCTTTTGAAGGCTTGAGCTTATTGGATTATGCGATTAACGCCACTTTAGTAATCAGCAGTATTGCTTTAAAAAAACACGATAAAGCTGGCATGTTATCTTTTTCCAAGAATGTCGAAAACATCGTGGTCGCCCAGCGCCGGAATTCACAAATGCGATTAATCCTAGAATCGCTTTACAATATCAAAACTGATTATTTTGAAAGTGATTTCAGCCGATTGTATGCCAATATCAAACGCAATATTACACAACGAAGCCTCATTCTCCTCTACACCAATTTTGAAACTTTAGACAGTTTAAACAGACAATTACCTTATTTGAAAGCGATTGCAAAAAACCATCTGATTGTCGTTATTTTCTTCAAAAATACCGAATTGAACAGCATTGTAGACGAAAAAGCAGCCACCATTCAGCAAGTTTACGACAAAGTTATTGCCGAAAAATTCGCCTTTGAAAAGCGACTCATCGTTCAGGAATTGAAAAAATATGGCATCTACTCTATTTTAACGACGCCTGAGAGTTTGACCATTGATACGATTAATAAGTATCTGGAGATTAAATCGCGGGGATTGCTTTAGGTTAGTTGGAAGTATTCAGTCTTCAGTTGGCAGTCTTCAGTCGGCAGTCGTCAGACTTCATGCTCCGTGCTTCAAACTTCTAACTTTCCAAAAAACATTCGTGCTGTCGTGAAATAATTTTCCATTCTATCGTATCTTCGTACTTCATGCTTCGAGCTTCGTGCTCCGAACTTCAAATTATAACGACATGAAAATCTATACAAAAACAGGCGACAAAGGCACCACCGCTTTATTTGGTGGCACAAGAGTCCCAAAACACCATATCCGCATTGATAGTTACGGCACGGTTGACGAACTGAATTCTCATATCGGTTTGATTAGAGATCAAAATATTGATCAACATCACAAAGAAATTTTAATGATCATTCAAGATCGCTTATTTACGGTTGGCGCTATTTTAGCAACCGATCCAAATAAAGCCATACTCAAAAGTGGCAAAGAACGCTTGAACATTCCAAAAATCTCTTCAGAGGACATCCAACGATTGGAGAACGAAATGGACCTGATGAATGAATCCTTGCCAGAAATGACACACTTCGTGTTACCCGGCGGACATCAAACTGTGTCATTCTGTCACATAGCGCGCTGTGTGTGCCGTAGGGCCGAGCGTTTGGCATCGGCACTTAATGACGCAGAGCCTTTTTATCCGGAGACATTAATGTATTTAAATCGGTTGTCAGACTATCTATTTGTGTTGGCACGAAAGTTGTCTCATGATTTACACGCTGACGAAATTCAATGGATTCCTCAAAAAGAATAGCAGGGTTATTTGGCAGTTATATTTTTTTTGATGACCTGTTAAGAATCAAGAAATTATGTGATAATTATACGTTCTTTTTATTAATTATGAAATAATTCATTTTTTACTTGATTTAATGAACAAAAAATTTATTTTTGCAAAAATTTAAATGAATAACAAATGTATTGGACACTAGAACTAGCATCTTATTTAAGTGATGCACCTTGGCCAGCCACCAAAGACGAATTGATCGATTACGCTATCCGTACTGGTGCACCTTTAGAAGTGGTTGAAAATTTGCAAGCTATTGAAGACGAAGGCGATTCTTACGATTCAATAGAAGAAATTTGGTCAGATTACCCAACCGATGAAGATTACCTCTGGAATGAGGATGAATATTAGATAAATCTAAAGAATAGTTAAAAAGTCTCCTCAAGAGACTTTTTTTGTGCGCTATTTTTTAATAAACCTAGCACAAACCGTATATTTGTGAGCCTTAAACGGTAAACACAGCATACAAACGACATATTTATATTAATGCACACTGAGCTTGTCGAAGTGTAAATAAGAACACCTTATGAGTTTTTTAGATTCAGTATTAAAGGTATTTGTTGGCGATAAATCCAAACAGGATGTCAAAGCCATCACTCCTATTGTAGAAAAAGTTAAAAGCTTCGGAAAAGCTATGGAAGCCTTATCGCATGACGAATTAAGGGCAAAGACCGATTTTTTCAAAGCGAAGATTGCCGAAGCACGACAACCTTTTAATGAGACTATTGAAAAACTTCAAAAAGAAGCAGAAACCACAGAAGACATTGATGAACGTGAGGATATTTATCTTAAAATAGACAGTATTAAAGATGATATCTATAAAGTTACAGAAGAGGTTCTAAACGATATTTTACCAGAAGCCTTCGCAGTTGTTAAAGAAACCGCAACACGTTTTGTAAACAATTCTTCGATCGCAGTAACCGCAAGTGCTTTTGACCGTGCAGTTTCTGGAAGAAAGGATTATGTGACCTTAGAGGATGACGTAGCCATTTGGGCAAACTCTTGGGATGCCGCCGGAAAACCAATTACTTGGGACATGATTCACTATGACGTGCAGCTTATTGGTGGTGTGGCACTTCATCAAGGTAAAATTGCCGAGATGCAAACTGGAGAAGGTAAAACCCTTGTGGCGTCACTTCCAATGTACCTCAACGCCCTCGCCGGAAAAGGCGTGCACTTAGTTACGGTCAACGATTACTTGGCCAAACGTGATAGCGCGTGGATGGCCCCTATATTTGAATTTCACGGCATGAGCGTGGATTGTATTGATTACCATCAACCAAATTCCGCAGCACGTAAAAAAGCATACAACGCCGATATTACTTACGGAACGAACAACGAATTTGGATTCGATTATTTGCGTGATAATATGGCACATTCGCCTGACGATTTAGTACAACGTCCGCACCATTACGCCATTGTGGATGAGGTGGATTCCGTTTTAGTGGATGACGCTCGTACGCCATTGATTATTTCTGGGCCAATTCCGCAAGGCGAACGTCATGAATTTAATGAACTAAAACCGAAAGTTGATGCTATTGCAGCCGTTCAACGTCAATATTTGACTGGCGTTTTGGTGGAAGCCAAAAAACTGATTGCTGAAGGCAATATGAAAGATGGTGGTTTTAAATTATTACAAGTTTACCGAGGGATTCCTAAAAACAAAGCCTTGATCAAGTTCTTAAGTGAAGACGGGATCAAGCAACTCCTTCAGAAAACTGAAAATCACTACATGCAGGATAATAACCGTGAGATGCCAAAAATCGACGCGGATCTGTACTACGTGATTGACGAAAAAAATAATCAGGTTGAATTATCCGATAAAGGTGTTGATTTCCTTTCTGGTAACGATGATCCGAATTTCTTCGTGATGCCAGAAATCGGAATGGAGATTTCAAAAATTGAATCTCAAAACCTTTCTAAAGAAAAAGAAGCGGAAGCTAAAGAAGAATTATTCAGGGATTTCGGTATCAAATCTGAACGTATCCACACCTTGAACCAATTATTAAAAGCTTACGCCCTATTTGAAAAAGACATTCAATATGTGGTCATTGACAATAAAGTCATGATTGTTGATGAGCAAACAGGTCGTATCATGGATGGACGTCGCTATAGCGATGGTTTGCACCAAGCGATTGAAGCCAAAGAAAACGTAAAAATTGAAGCTGCTACCCAAACTTTTGCAACGGTAACGCTTCAAAATTACTTCAGAATGTACCGCAAATTAGCGGGGATGACAGGTACTGCTGTTACTGAAGCTGGAGAGTTCTGGGAAATCTACAAATTGGATGTGATTGAAATTCCAACCAACAGACCTATTGTTCGTGATGACCGTGAGGATTTGGTTTACAAAACCAAGCGCGAAAAGTACAACGCCGTTATTGATGAAGTCACTAAATTATCGGAATCAGGTCGTCCAGTTTTAATTGGAACAACCTCTGTTGAAATCAGTGAGTTATTAGGTAAGATGTTAACCTTACGTAAAGTGCCTCATAATGTATTGAACGCGAAACTCCATAAAAAAGAAGCAGATATTGTTGCTGAAGCTGGAAAACCAGGACAAGTAACCATTGCTACCAACATGGCGGGTCGTGGTACGGATATAAAGTTAATAGATGAGATTAAAAAAGCAGGCGGTTTGGCCATTGTAGGTACAGAACGCCATGATTCGCGTCGTGTTGACCGACAGTTGCGTGGTCGTGCCGGACGTCAGGGAGATCCAGGAAGTTCACAGTTTTATGTGTCTTTAGAAGATAATTTAATGCGATTGTTCGGAAGTGAGCGTATTGCAAAAATGATGGATAGAATGGGCTTACAGGAAGGCGAAGTCATTCAGCATTCTATGATTTCAAAATCCATTGAGCGTGCACAGAAAAAAGTTGAAGAAAATAACTTTGGTGTCCGTAAGCGTTTATTGGAATATGATGATGTCATGAATGCCCAACGTGAAGTTATCTACAAACGTCGTCACAATGCGTTGCATGGCGAACGTTTACGCGTCGACATTGCGAATATGATTTATGATACTTCAGAAAACATTTCGCAAACCAACAAAGCTTCAAACGACTTTAAGAACTTTGAATTTGAACTGATTCGTTATTTCTCCATGAGCTCGCCGATTACAGAGGCAGAATTCGGCAAAATGTCAGATCAGGAAATTGCTGGAAAAATATACAAAGCAGCTTTCAGCCATTATAAAGAAAAAATGCAGCGTAATGCCGATATGGCTTTCCCTGTGATCAAAAACGTTTACGAAACACAGCGTGATAAATTCAAGCGTATTGTGGTGCCGTTTACTGATGGCGTTAAGAATTTACAAGTCGTTACCGATCTTGAAAAAGCTTATGAAACCCATGGTAAACAGTTGATCAATGATTTTGAAAAGAACATTACCTTGGCCATTGTTGATGATGCTTGGAAAACGCATTTACGCAAAATGGACGAATTGAAACAATCAGTTCAGTTGGCAGTCCATGAGCAAAAAGATCCGTTGTTGATCTACAAGTTTGAGGCGTTTGAATTGTTTAAGGTGATGATTGACCAAGTGAATAAAGATGTGATCTCCTTTTTATTTAAAGGTGAATTGCCATCAGAATCCACGGATGCCATTCAGGAAGCACGTCAAGTACGTTCTAAAGAAAAACTAGAAACCAACAAGGAAGAAATCCCGAATTTGGACGAGCGCTCTAATCAAAGCAGGGCTGCAGGCAATACACAACGTCAAGAAGTGGTAGAAACCATTGTACGCGACAAACCAAAAATTGGTCGTAATGAGCAAGTTACCATCAAACATGTATTGAGTGGTGAAAACAAATCTTTAAAATACAAACAAGCAGAGCCTTTATTAGCTAAAGGGGATTGGGTGTTGACTGAAGAATAACAAATTCCTGCGGAGGCAGGAATCTCGTTAATAAAAAATCCTGATATCATAAGATGTCAGGATTTTTTTGCGTTTTAAGACCTTCAAACGATTAGTCTACATCTTTAGTTCTATTGTTAAATTTGAACAAGCAAATATTCCGCTATTGCGTTGACACAACTGTGAATTCCGCTTCATTTATTTCCACACTAAACTTAACATTTGCTTTTAATGCTCCAAAAACTTTTAAAATAGTTTCTATCGTAACATTTTTTGTATTTCGCTCCAATTTTGAAATTTGTGATTTCTGTACGCCGATTAATTCGCCAAGCTGCTCCTGTGTGAGTTTGCGTTCTTTTCGGACGGATTTTATCATATCTCCCAAAACTTCCAGTCGGAGGTCAAATTCATATTTATCACGTTCCTTAGTTCCAATTTTACCAATGTCTTGGTCCTTCATTTGATCAAGCGTCATCATTTTCATTTTTCTGTTTTTTGCATCCATAACATTACTCTTTTTGGTCAAAATATTCTGCTCTAATTTTTATTGCTTTTTCAATATCAGCTTTAGGGATTTTATCCGTTTTCTTAACGATTCCGTGAGTAGAAAGGACGAGTGTTTCAACTTTATCACTTTTGTCCCAAAATGCGAGAAGTCTGAATTGAAGTTTGTTGTATTTTGTTCGGAATTCCCAAATGTCTCCGCTTAACTTTTTGAACAATTTAGGATCATTTTCCAATTTCGATTTGTCTAAATTATAATAGATCTTCTGTTTGGTTTTAGAGTCTAAACTGGCCATAAAGTCGATTGCTTGATCGAGGAAGACAATTTCAAATTTTGGTTTCATTCAGTTCATTTGTTCGTTTTAAATAACAAATATACACCTAAAAGTTGAACTATATGGAAACTTTTGACGCGTTTTTTGCTAAAGGCAATTAGGGTGATAATGCAAAAAAGACCTCACAGGTTTTTAAAACCTGTGAGGTCTCTTGAATAAAAAAAATCCTGATAACATAAGATGTCAGGATTTTTTGGTTTTGTGATTTCTCTAATCTAAAATTGATAGATACAAAAGAAAGTGACTACATCGTAAAGTCACGATAAGCAATCTCGTCATCTAACTATAAAAGTGGTGTGCTTTTTAAATTGATCAAACCCTCTTTAGGCCCGTTCAATGGTCTTTTGGTACGTAGATAGCGATTGACATTATACGCGTCATAATTTGGCGCATCCTTATCAACACTATTTATTTTAACGCGGCCGGCAGAGTGAATAAATTCATTATTACCAATCCACATGCCTACATGCACTACTCGTTCTTTAGTTGAGTCCGTTGCTTTAGTCCCAAAAAACAATAAATCTCCAGGAAGAAGATCTTTAAAATTCTTAGTATCATCAATTTGCTCTCCCGTGTGTATTTGCTGTGAAGCGTCTCTCGGCAAAACAATTCCATTTAAGAAATAGATAGTTTTAGTAAAACCGCTACAATCCACACCTTTTGGCGACGTTCCGCCCCATAAATAAGGCAAGCCCATCAAACTCTTTGAAGTGGCTACCAAATTTTCTTCCGATGGATCAGCTTGTGATATCCACGAGTCATAAAGCTCAGCTTCATTTTTATTGATAAATGCAATCCTTTGATCAGGATAAGAAACTTTGTAAAAACCTTTCTCCTCGCCTAGAATCTGTAAAATCCCCCCTGCCACAATATCAGAAACTACTTGTGATGCTGTATTAGGTTCAGAATAACTGCTCCCGCTGATGTTCGTATAAATCAATTTAGGCTCCTTTTTCCATTGCTCAAGTTCGGCTTCGGTAATCGGTTCAACGCCACCATTGTCAACCCACGATAAATAATGATCTGGGGTTTGGATTAATAACCAACTTCCATCGTTTTTCAAAATTTTTACCGGAGTTCCTAAAGTAGCCTGAGTAGCCAATTCAGCCGAATGTTTTGGCTGACTTCTCAAATTGGCCACGGATATGGTTACCAAGCCTCTTGTTTTATCGGCCAATTTGGCTGCTGGCAAAAGCTGAATACTATCTACATATTCAATTTTAGCATTTTCAAGATTACTTTTCAAAGTCGCCACCGCATCTGGCAAATTGCTTTCGCCTTTTAAAATGTATGCGTTACCGCTTTTTTCTGCATTGACATCAAAGAGAGCAACTCTTTTATCTGGAGCATATTGGGTTTTAACAACTTCTATTTCATCGGTCAAATACTCCTTGTTTTCAACTTTGTCTGTGCAACTAAGCACGCCTCCAAGAAGTAAAAGGGAAAAACCTAATTTTGCTATTTTCTGTGCCATTTCTATTTTGTTTTTAAAAACAGCAAAATATAAAATTATACCATTCTTTTATAGATTCTTAACATACTTTTTAAACAGATGCTGTTGTTTATGAAGTTTACTTTCTAAAAACACAACAATACACCAAGAACTGCTACATAATTAGGTCTTCAAAATGGGTTTGTAATGACCGAAAGATTTTTAAGGACTCGTCTTTATTTCATGTTAACTTTTAATTGGCACAGAACCGTCAATCAAGTATTTGGAGTCATAATATTTTCATTCCAAATTTTCTCCTTATTTTTCAATAAACTTTCAACTTGAAAACCCAGAATGTCAAGGTCAAAGCATCTAAAAGCCGAAAATGGCTTAAAAGGACTCTTGTGACCTTAGCCATTATTATTTTTCTCCCCATCACTCTTTTTACCATTGGCTGGCTTAATAGAGACCGTATCCTTAATATGTTGCAGGAGCGTTACAGCGAGAACGGCACAGGCACTTTGACCATAGGAAAAGTAAACGCTAGTTTTTTAAGCGGATTTCCAAACGTTGGTTTTACTTTAAAAGACATCCATCACACCAATAGCGATACTATTACAGATCAATTTTCGACACTTCAAATAGAAGAAACCAAATTAGTTATTGGCGCTGGAAAACTTTTGCGTGGCGATTTTGCATTTAAAAGAATTGCTATCAAAAACGCCGTATTTTCTTCTGAAGTAATTTCAAAAAGAACCTTGGCCTATCATGAGCAATTAAAATTAGATCGGCCAAAGCGCAAAGGATTTCAATTTCCGGAATGGCTCAATAGGGAAGGTGCGTCTTTAACACTGGATAATGTAAAATACATTATGAAAGATCAAGTTTTAAACAAGAACTTCAACCTTCACATTCACAGCATCAGAAGCAACTTTAAAGGTAATGATCAACAAATAAATGGTACAACCAAACTAGATATAACGGTTAACAACTTAGGATTTAACACTCAAAACGGTAGTTTTTTTAATGGTGCACATGTTACGGGAAATTCAAAATTCAATTTCGACATAGATAATAACCAAATAGACATTCCTGTTTTCCCTCTCCAGATTGATCATCAAACATTTCAGCTCCATGCCACTTTTGACTTATCTGAAATCAGCGCCTATGTGTTCAATTTAGAAAATTCACAAACTGATTTTAAAGCTGTTAAAGGTTTACTTACGAATAATCTATCAGATAAACTGAAAAATTATGACATTCAAAAGCCTTTTAAAACCAGTGCTAAAATTGCAGGTAATTTTGCCTATGGCAACGATCCGGATATTACGGCTACATTCTCCACCACCAATAATGACGTTGTCATTGCGAATAAATTTCATTTTAAGAACACGTCTTTTAGCGGCAATTTTACTACTGATATTTATGAGACGGATAGCTTGAGAATTTTAAAGAAGTCAACCAAGGACTTTAAACTTTATTTTGACAGCCTAAATGCCATCTTAGATGACATAAAGGTTGACTTCCGTGATTCTTATTTTCAAAGCACGCCTGAAGCCTTAAATTTCATAAATGCAAATCTGCGTTTAAATGGCAGCAATGCCACTTTAGCTTCCATTATTGACACGGATAATTTTGATTTTAAAGGTGGGAAATTTAATTTGAACACCCATATTGAGGGCGATATTCCAAATCCGTATCAGTTTTTAAATAAAGCAACTGGCGAATTTAATTTAAACGATACCCACGTCGTCCTAAAGAAAAACGGGCTTCAGCTGCCGATACAGTACATCGCCGTGTCTTTACAAAAAGAAAACGCCTTGTTAAGGGAACTAGTCATCAAATTATTAAATGGAGAAGATTTAATATTTACGGGAAGCCTAAAAAACATCTCCGGACTGCTTTCCAAAACTCCAACCCTTCCAACCACAAGCCAAATCTCAATACATTCTAAAAACCTAAACATTAATGATCTGCTTGTTATGGCGAAAGAATTTGTGCCAAAATCCAATGAAAAAATTGACGATCGCAAAGATTTACACGAAACACTTGAAGCTATTTACAGCCAATTTCATCCGCAGTTTAGTATCGATATCGCTGAGTTAAAATACAATAACGTCAGTATAAATGATCTAAAATCGAATATTGAGCTCATCGATTCTGAAACCATTTTGCTGCGTAATTTCAACTTCAAATATGATGAGGCCATCACACATCTGAAGGGCAAAGTTAGAGTACATGGCCCACAAAGCAACTTAAATGATGCCATCTATTTGAATGCTGAAGCGACTTCCAGTGGTCCAATAAAGGTTTTTAAAGACTTATTCAACATCACACTTTTCAGAATAGATTCAGGCGACTATAAATTCAATGGACAAATAAAAGGCAATATCAAGCAGTTTAATGAACTTTTGAACAGCGCTCAAGGCGATTTAAATTTGAACCATATAAATCTCTATTATGAGCCGGCAGAGATGGAGATTGCTATTGATTCTTTATCTCTAATCATTGATAATTCAGAAATTCTTCTCAAGCAATTTAATTTGAAAATCGACGAACTTCATCATATTATGCTCGATGGAAACATAAAACAATTTCCTAATATCTTATTGGATGAGATTCAAGATCCTGGATCTGTGTTTTTAAAAATTACCGCCTCTTTTATGGATGGTGATGAATTATTGGCTACCGTCAATTCGTTTAAAAACGAAGAGAAACCTAAAGCCAAAAAAAGCAAAAAGGCACTGCATACCATATTTAAAGACATCAATAGATTTAATCCGGAAATTGAACTGGACATCGATTCTCTAAAATATAAAGTTTTGATTACTGAGAATATAAAGGCTCAAATCTATTTTGAAAATGATTCCATTCTGAAATTGAATTATTTGGATTTACATTACAAAGAAACCGTAGCCAATATCTACGGCGAAATTAATGCACATTCAAGTCAAACAGAACTTCTAAAAAACAATCCGTTTGACCTCGATTTTTATGTCAAGGTCAAAGGGAAATCCGAAGATTTAAATGACTATTTAAAAACCACAAATTTTGTATTTAAGTCGGGCGATTTTGAGTTCTTTGGAAATTACAAAGCCCAATCCAAAGATTTGAAGTTATTAAACTCTGAGGGATTTGGCGATTTAAAAATCGGCGGCACTATGGTGCATTATAAAGCGGCCAACCTTCAAATTCCTATGGATAGTTTACATATCGAAATAAATAATGATTTAGCGACGCTAAAAACACTTGATATCAAATTGCCTGGAAAAAGTAAAGTCTATTTTTCGGGAGCCATTGATCATTTTTCTGAATTTATAAATAATGGAAATGACCTCAACAATCACAGGTCCAATTTTTCCGTCTATGCACCTTATATCGACACTTTCAACATTAAGGAGTTTTTAGAGCAATCGACAATTGGAGATCCGGACAACAAGTCTTTTGACCTTAATAAGTGGAAAGAATCCATGAGAAAGATCAACAAGTCATTTTATCCAAATGTTGTCATCGAAATAGACACCTTAAAACATGAGCGATTGATTATTACTGGTTTTGAATCCGCGCTTTTATTTGATAAGAATGGAGATTTCAAAATTGATGATACGCAGCTTGACTATTATGGTGGCTCCATAAAAATGGATGTTTCTGTGGGAATAGCCACTGAAAACAAAACGCCTGTTGTCATTGACATGATTGTCAATAACATGGATCTGCACGAGATTCTGATCAGCTTCGATTATTTTAATAATGACGAATTAAGAGCAGCAGACAGCATTCAAGGAAATTTAAATTTCCAGATAAAGGGATATGGAAGTTTAGATATGGAAGGAAAACTAAAGGTGAATTCCTTGAACGGAATTCTACAACTGGAACTGAAAAACTTCGCACTTTACAATTACAAACCCCTCATGGAAAATGTTCCGTTGATGAAAGCCGAACGCTTTAAAAATCTACAATTCAGACCCATCGTTCAAACTTTTGAAATTAGAAATGGCAACATCAGCATTCCCCAAACAGAAATCCAATCGTCAGCCATTCATCTGTTTGCTGAAGGTAATTTGAAGCTTGATGAATATATGAATATCTGGTTATCTGTACCTTGGCAAAACCTTAAAAGAAATGATGGTTTGTCGCTACCCGAAAAAAAAGCATATAAAGACGCGGGGGCAAAATTCTTTGTCCAATTTCTTCAAGATAAAAACAATAAAAATGTTAGAAAACAAAAGCTCAAAGTCAAAATCAAATTAGGAAATCGGAAATTGAGAAAGATGCAGGAATGAAAAGACCTTTCAGGTTTTCCTCCTACGCTGAAGCTTCGGCGGACGAGTTAAAACCTGAAAGGTCTGATTTCACAAAAAATAAGTGATTATTATAAGCCGTTGTTGGTGTTTTCCACCAACAACTCACGTTCTATCAATTCAGAAATCTTTTTTATTTCACTCTCTTAAAATCCAGATCTTGATAATCATAACTAAAGTCAGTCAATGGCGAAATCGGACTCATTTTAAATCCGTTGGCTTTACCTTCAATATCCAAACTAAACGTCACGAAAGCATCTGCTTTAAGTGATGGATCATTCCAGCGCACGGCATATGTTGTGCCTTTATAATAAGACATGGTTCCGGTTAAATCCGAAAGCTTTTCAGCCCTAAAGTGAAGACTCTTGTTTTGTGTACTGATCACAACATCTCCAAACCAAGGATCTTGGTAAGTCCCTATATAATTGGAAGGGTTAGGGATTACAGTTTTGCTTTTAAGTTGTGCCGCAATATCTTTTTCCACCGCTGAAACAATACTGTCCTCCTTGCGTTCTCCAGCAAGGCGACGTTCATTATATTCCTTTATTCTATCTTTACCCTTAATACCAAAATAGCCATCCTTAAGCGTATTGGTAATCGCGTTAAAAGCCGCGCCACTTTCCTGATTAGTCAGTACAATCATTCCCAAATTAAGTTCAGGAAGAATGACCACTTGGCTCACAATTCCTAATAAACCACCTGTATGCGTTGCCTGAAAGTAACCATTGACATCACTTAAAAAGAAGCCCAATCCATAGGCTGAAAAGTGTGTATTGTAAGGTCCTCTACCAGCGCTAACAAGCGTTTGAGGTGTCAACATTTCACGATATGTTGCTTTACTAAAAAGACTGTCTTTAAGTTGCGTACCATATTTCCCTTCATCCAAAAGCGCTTGTACCCACTTGCCCATATCATTAATTGACGCATATATTCCTGCGGCTGGCGTTGCAATTTGAGTAAAAGTATAGCCTGTAATTTCCAGTTTTCCTTTTACCGGCGCATGACCATCAATACGATTGGCATCGGCATCGATTATAGCCATAGAAAGTAAGGAACGATCCATGCCTAAGAGCTTAAAAAAGTTTTCTATAATGTAGTCATCATAGGTTTTATTAGAAACGCGAGCCACAATTTCGCCCGCAATAATGTAAAGTAAATTGTCATAATCAAACTGTGAGCGGAAAGACGACACCGGTTTTAAATACCTCATATTATGAATCATTTCTGGCAAGGTGGTTGTATTTGTGGCAGGAAAAACCATCAAGTCACCGGCACCAAGCCCTAAACCACTTCTGTGCGTTAGGAGATCACGAACGGTGAATTCACTGGTAACGTAGGCATCGTGAAGTTTAAATTCAGGAATCACATCATTCACTTTAGTATCCCAAGTTAGTTTTCCTTGATCAACAAGTTGCCCCAATGCCGCCGCTGTAAAAGCTTTGGTATTTGAAGCCACACCAAAAAGTGTATTTTCGTTGACCGCTGCATTGGTTTTTATCGAGCGTACGCCGTAAGTGTTTTTATGGTAAAACTTACCATCTTTTAAAACCGCCACTGCCATTCCTGGGACGTTAAAAGTCTTCATCGTTTTCTCAACCAAACTATCAATTTGAGAAGTAGTTAGAACTTGTGCTTTTATTGAATGATTAAAATAGAGGAACAAAAAAGCTAGGGTAAAAGTTTTGAAAGAAATAGTGTTCATAAAAAGGATTTGAATGATTGAAATATCAGTTTTATTAAGGGGTTCAAGTTAGAAATTTTTGAGTTTAAAATTAAGAAGAAATCAAAAAAGAAAATAGATCTATAATCCCTTCCGACATTTATAATTACACTCCTGATGAACCGTTAAAATTAGAATAACAATTTACACTTTAGATGGCATACTTCACTTAAGCTGCCTTTTTTAATGATCTGAATTATTTGTAGGAATTTTGAATTTTAGAAACATTCTAAATGAGTTTTTTCGGTTGGAGAAACACCTAATAATGAAGACGCAAACGTCCATAAAAACAGCACATTAAAGAATATGAGCCCTGATTACTAATCTGTTAAATATTTCTTAATGCGAATTTTGATAAAATGTCTGAACCGGCCCTCATATTCTTTGGAATATTAATTCCAAATTAAATTCTATCTATCGCCAATACATGATATTTCTCATCTTTATACGAAAACCTATTGTATAAGTTTACCCTACAATTCATGATAATATGAAGTTCAAATACAAAATACTTCCAGACAAAGGATCCTCTTGGCGAACATTTGCAGTTTTTGCAATTGCTTGCATCATGGGAATGGGTTTTTTCCTGATGCGAGAAGCAGAAGTGGTCTCCTATTTATCAGATAATCCTCAAGCTTGTGTTAACTGTCACGTCATGACTCCTGTTTATAACAGTTGGATGCACAGTTCACATCGTGAATGGGTTTCCTGCAACGGATGTCACGTGCCACAAGACAACATTTTCAACTCCTATTATTTTAAGGCGAAAGATGGTTTATACCACTCGGCAGTTTTTACGGCACGAATGGAACCAGATGTCATCACCATGCGTCCCGCCTCAGAAGAAGTCGTACAAAACAACTGTATCCGGTGCCATATTCAGCAAGTTACAGAGGTTAAATATGACGGCTGGATTGAAAACCATAAAGAAAACCGTACCGATAGAGCATGCTGGTCCTGTCATCAAGAAGTACCACATGGTCGAATACATGGCTTATCAACAGTAAAATATAATATCGCCCCACTCCCTACCGATCAAGATGAAATGGTCATTCCGGAATGGTTAGCAAAAGAAATGGAAGCACAATAAACCGTAACAAATATGAAAAACAAAGTTCTCTTCGTCGTAACAATTGTAGTTGTCTTTTTATTAGGACTACTGGCGTCAAGCATCATTAACAGGAAAAGTGAGGCCAAATACAAATATGTTCCTAATGTGGAAATTGGTGAAAATGAGCCAAGAAATGAGGAGTGGGGCAAAAACTATCCGAGAGAGTATCAATCTTATATGCAAACCGCAGATACGTCCTTCCGTTCTTACCAAGGTGGATCGGCAACTGTTGATATGTTAGCAGAAGATCCAAGAATGGTTGTGCTTTGGGCAGGCTATGCGTTTTCAAAAGATTATAATCAAGGTCGTGGGCACTTTTATGCCATTGAAGACCTTCACAACTCTTTACGTCCTGGAGCGCCAGAAAACAAAGAAGATGGTCCAATGCCAGCGACGTGTTGGGCATGTAAAGGTCCGGACGTTCCACGTTTGATGGACGAACATGGTGTTGGAGAATTCTATGCCGGCACTTGGGCAGAAAACGTTTCAGAAGTGGTCAACCCAATTGGTTGTGCGGACTGCCACGATCCAGGGAATATGAAGTTGCGTATTACAAGACCTGCTTTGGTTGAAGCTTTTCAAGCGATGGGTAAAGATATCAATCAGTCAACCCACCAAGAAATGCGCTCTTTAGTATGTGCACAATGTCACGTGGAGTACTATTTCAACAAGAACAAACCTGGCCATGAAGGAACTAGTTATCTTACTTTCCCTTGGGAAAATGGATTTGCATTTGAAGATATGGAAAAATATTACGATGACATAGGCTTCTCAGATTGGACACACGCTATCAGTAAAGCGCCAATGTTGAAAGCGCAGCATCCAGATTACGAGATATTCCTTACAGGAGTTCACGCCGATCGTGGCGTTTCATGTGCCGATTGTCATATGCCTTATAAGAGTGAAGGCGGACAAAAGTTTACCGATCACCATTTACAGTCGCCTTTAAATAATGTGGCCAACTCATGTCAAGTTTGTCATCGAGAAGAAACTACCAAATTGATTACCAACGTTTATGACAGACAGAAAAAAGCCAATGAAAACAGAATCAAATTAGAGGACTTATTGGTAAAAGCACATATCGAAGCAGGAAAAGCTTGGGAACTTGGAGCAACAGAAGCACAAATGAAAGATATTTTAATGAGCATCCGTCACGCACAATGGCGTTGGGATTTTTCAGCGGCGTCTCATGGCGCTTCCTTCCACTCTCCTGTAGAAATTGGACGAGTATTGGGTAGCGGAATGGCCGAAGCTCAAGAAGCACGTGTGATGTTAGCGCGTCTTTTAGCATCTTTAGGACATAATGAACCTGTGCCAATGCCTGATATTTCAACAAAAGCAAAAGCACAAAAATATATCGGACTCGATATGGAAAAACTGAGAGCAGATAAAGAGAAATTTAAAGCCAACACTTTACCAAAATGGTTAGAAGAGGCCAAAGCCCGCGAAGCCAAAATGGGTTCCAAAAAAGTAGTGAGCGCCACTAAATAACAGCGTGCTTACCGATTGGTTTAAAATTTATTAAAGACTTTTTAAAGTCAGATTACGCCCTATGAAATCTATTTATCGTTTCTTTTCATCATCAACATTAGCCTTACTTTTACTATTAATTTTTGCGGTAGCCATGGCTACCGCAACTTTTATGGAAAATGATTATGGCACCGACACCGCCTGGATCAAAATCTATGATGCGCTCTGGTTTGAATTAGTAATGGTTGGCCTCGCGCTTTGCTTTTTAGCCAACACCTTCAAATACAACTTATGGCGCAAGGAAAAATGGGCCGTGCTCCTATTCCACCTTGCCTTCATTATCATCGTCATCGGCGCCGGAATTACACGCTATGACTCTTATGGAGGGATCATGCGCATCAGAGAAGGACAAAGCTCAAATACCATTATTTCGGATAAAAACTATTTGCAGGTTCATATTTCTAATGGCAACAAAACCAGACATCTTCAAAAAAAGAAGGAGTTCTCTCCTCTCAATGACAATAGTTTTACCATTAAAACAGATTTAGAAGATACGCCCATTGAAATATCACTAAAAGAATTTGTCGCAGATGCTTTACCAGAAATTGTTGATAATTCAGCAAAAGGAACGCCTTTATTGCAAATGATTGTGACTTCTGGAAACGGTAGAGAAACACTGTTTTTAACTAAAGGAGAAATTGAAATTATAGGGCCCGAAAAACACAAAGTAGGATTTGAAGCCCAAGAAGAAGGAATTATTAATATTACTGAAGAAAACGGCGAGTTCAAAATTTGGGCGCCTCATCAACTTGATTTCTTTATCATGGCCGATCAAAAAGCGGGCGTCATACAAGGAGATTCACTACAACCGATGTTGCTCAGAACTTTATATCGTCATGGGGATTTATCTTTTGTTCCATTATCCTATCATAAAAAGGCCAGTATTGAATTGGTCAGTACGTCTGAAAAACCAAAAGACAACGATCCTACTAAAGATGATGCTATCGTCTTAAATGTTAAGGTCGGCGAAAAAAATGAGGAAGTGATGCTACTTTATAGAAAAGGTTTTTTACCAACCACGCACGAAACGAATATTGGCGATATAAACCTTAGCTTTTCATATGGAGCCATGCCCATAGAAATTCCGTTTTCAGTGAAGTTAAACGAATTTCAACTGGAGCGTTATCCAGGTTCAGAAAGTCCATCCTCTTACGCGAGCGAAGTTTCGGTTATTGATGGCGATACCCAAATGCCCTTCCGAATTTATATGAACAATGTTTTGGATTATGGCGGCTTTCGTTTTTATCAAGCCAGCTATGACACCGATGAAAAAGGAACTTTATTGGCCGTAAATCACGATGTCTTGGGAACAACGACTACATATATTGGGTATTTTTCGATGATGGTTGGGATGTTCTTTACCCTATTCGGAAAAAGAACCCGCTTTACGGCCATTAGCAAAAGCTTAAAAAAAGTAAAACAGCATACGCCACTCCTATTGCTAGCGCTCTTTAGTTCGTTAGCAACATTTGCGCAATCGCCAATGCAAAAGGATTCCATTCCTTCGGTCACTGATTTGGTCATCAATGAAGTTATTGATAAGCAGCATTCCGATTTATTTGGACGCATCCTCGTTCAGGATGTTGATGGACGCATCAAACCGATCAATACTTTATCTTCAGAATTTCTTCGGAAAATCTATGGTAAAACAACCTTCAAATATAAAACAGAAGATGGCAAAGTCATCGCTTTAGATGCGGATCAGGTTTTTTTAGCCATGCACGTTTCTCCCGGAGCTTGGCAGAAAATACCGGTCATCAAAATAGAAGCGATCAAAGGCGGTGATTATTTTAAACCTCTTAAAATTACTTCCGATGGCTATATTTCCTTCGATCATTTAATTAATCCAGAAGGCGATTACGTACTTTCAAAAATGGCAGAAGAAGCACATGCTAAAAAACCTGCTGAACAAAATGAGTTTGACAAGGAAGTCATCAAAGTCGATGAGCGTTTTAATATTTTATTCAATATTTTCTCTGGAAACTATCTAAACATTTTCCCAAACAGTTTGGATGAAAATCATAAGTGGTTTAGTTACAACCATAATTTCAAAGACTTTCCAGAAGAAGATGGGCTGTTTGTCCAAAATATTACCAGAACCTATTTTAATGATATCGCCGCTAAAAACTGGGCAGGTGCCACCGATAAATTATCTTATATAGACACTTACCAAAGTATCTTAGGCTCGGAAATCATTCCAAGTGAAAAACACATTGAAGCGGAAATATGGTATAACCAAATGAACCTTAACTTTTGGTTATTTCAAACCTTCTTTACCATCGGCCTGATCATGTTGGTCTTGGCACTTTCAAAAATATTTGTTCAGAAGCGATTTATAAATGTTTTTTGGAATATTCTTGTTGTAGTTTCATTAATCAGTTTCTTGATTTTTACAGGAAACATTCTACTGCGTTGGTATATTGCACAGCATCCACCATGGAGTAATGGTTATGAAATGATGGTTTTTGTGGCTTGGGTTTTGATGCTCTGCGGATTATTGACTTTTAGAAATTCCGATTTCTCGCTTCCGCTGGCAACTTTATTTACAGGTTCCCTCCTATTTGTGAGTTACTTAGATTGGCTAAACCCTGAGATTACTAACTTGATGCCAGTATTGAAATCGTCATTTTGGTTGAAGGTTCACGTGTCCACAATCGTCAGTAGTTATGCACCTTTGGCATTATCAGCTGTGTTAGGCTTTATGGCCTTGATTTTAATGATTATAAAAACGAAAAGCAGTGCGAAAATAATTGATATCCGCATCAAAGAATTGACCTATATCAATGAAATTTCCATGACCATTGGCTTGTTTGTCTTAACCGTGGGTACCTTTTTAGGAGGTGTGTGGGCAAACGAATCTTGGGGCCGTTACTGGGCTTGGGATCCGAAAGAAACTTGGGCATTGATTTCGATCATTATCTATGCCATCGTCTTGCATTTACGATTTGTACCTGCTTTAAACACACGATATACATTAAACGTGGCGAGTGTTCTGGCATTTGGTTCAATTATAATGACTTCATTCGGGGTGAATTATTATTTAACCGGCTTACATAGTTATGCCGCTGGAGATCCTATTCCGGTGCCGAGTTTTATTTATGTACTCACTGCAATAGTCATTGTTGTAGCGGTAATAGCATTTGTAAGAGTTAGAAAGTTTAAGAAGAAAGGCGTTAAAAAAGCT
Source organism: Gelidibacter sp. (assembly GCF_053579655.1). Lineage (NCBI taxonomy): Bacteria > Pseudomonadati > Bacteroidota > Flavobacteriia > Flavobacteriales > Flavobacteriaceae > Gelidibacter > Gelidibacter sp. The sequence continues at coordinate 80,717 of NZ_JBMDWE010000004.1, forward strand.
TGAAGCTTGAAGTAGGAAGCATGAAGAGAGAAACTTGAAGAAGGATTTTTTGCAGATATTTTGCACCAGCCCCTTCTTTTGTAAACAAATAATCCGACAGAAATCTATAGAAATTCTGTCGGATTATTAATTTTAAGCCGAAACGATCTGCGATGATTCGCGGGAAACTTATAAAGCGAGAATGCTTAACCAAAAGCTATGACGCAAAGTTACACTAAGAAGACACAAAGGTTCACAAATAACATCAGCCTCGTATTCATGCCATTGTTGGTGTTTTCCACCAACAATTTTGTGTCAAAAATTGTAACTTATCTCTTTAAAACAAATGTTCTTGAAGTAGATTCTACTTCGAACCGAACCTAAATATCCTCCGACGAAATAATCTGAATTCCCAAATATTCCATCTTATTTTTAATGCCTTTAAAATCCTCTGCATCTAATGGCTGAGAAGCATCTTCAATAAAGAAACAGGCAAATCCTTCTTTAAAAGCATCAGACGCTGAAAAGTAAACACAGATATCGCCTGCAAGACCGCATAAAAAAAGTTGGGAAGTTCCTTTTTCTCTTAAATAACCAGCCAATCCAGTAGACTTCAAATGGCCATTGTCATAAAAGGCGCTATAACTATCAATTTCCTTATCCGTTCCTTTTCTAAAAATCGCTTCCCATTTTTGGGAATTGAGATCGGGATGAAACTTGGCACCTTCAGTTTCTTGCACACAGTGATTTGGCCATAAGGTTTGTGGTTTCCCATGAAGTTCGATCTCATCAAAAATAGATTTTCCTTCATGATTGGATGCAAAACTCACATGGTCGGCTGGATGCCAATCTTGCGCCGCCACCACCAGATCAAATTTATGTTGAATGCTATTGATTACGGGTACTATTTTATCGGCCTCAGGAACTGCTAAAGCTCCGCCCGGCATAAAATCGTTCTGTACATCAACTATGAGAAGAGTTTTCATGTGTTTATTTTTTAATTTGAGCTATTTTGTAGAGTTAATCAATCAATTAGTCTTTGACAATTTGAATTTGCGAAATCACAAAGTAATACATTTAATAAACATTTTTTTTAGACACTAATTTCACTAATTATCACAAACGAATAAACATAACTCACTAAAATTAGTGAAAAAACTATCCAAAGTAATCTCACGAATATATTAGTCTAAAGATGTATAAAATCAGTGCACATCCGTGAAATCTGTGTCTATTTTGTCATTTGAATTTGTTCAACACAAAAGACTTCTAATATTTCTAAATCACATCTAAAATTTATGCGTTTGAACCAACGCATCGCGTTCTTGCTTCAGTTTAGTACTCAAACCTATTTTATAGATGTGTGGATTTTGAAAACGTTTATATTCTTCTGGAAGTTTTTCCAAACGTGCTTTCGAATAGGCCGCAATTTCAGAAACAGTACGAGCTGACAGAACTTTCTTGCCATTTTCCATAACTTTTTCTAGCAAGGTTTCGTGTTCAAAGCGATTGAGGTCTAAGCTCTTTCTTGGGTCAAATGGATGTACCATTTGCTGTACATTTTCTTCAGAGAAACGCGCCACAGCATCCGCTCCATAAAACATCCCGTTTTCGTCCAGCATTCGATAAACTTGTTTTTTGTAAGGCAGTGACACCTTAACAATATCTTCGGAAAGCTTAATTCGTGGCTCGCCATTAAATTCAGATAATTTATACACGCCACCCAACGACGCGTCCGGATTACCGGTAACCAAATTTGTTCCTACCCCATAAATATCAATAGGCGCTCCTTGTTCCTTCAAACTTTTGATGACGTATTCATCCAACTGGTTCGAGGCTACAATTTGCACATATCCTAAATTGGCATCATCCAATATTTTTCGTGTTTTCTTAGACAAATAGGCTAAATCGCCACTGTCTAATCGCACACCCAACAACTGCTCGCCTCTACTTTCCATTTCCTTGGCCACGATAATAGCGTTTGGCAATCCACTTTTAAGTGTATTATAGGTATCCACTAAGAACACACAGTTTTTAGGGCGGTACTTTGCAAAATCACGAAAAGCCCGTAATTCATCGTCATAACTTTGGATAAAAGAGTGCGCCATAGTTCCTGAAGAAGGAATATTATAATCCTCGGCTGCCTTTACATTACTTGTGCTGTCAAAACCACCAATGGCCGCAGCTCGTGAAGCATAATAGCCACCTGTAGCATGGGCGCGACGTAGGCCCATATCCAACAGAACTTCATTTTTCGCGCTGTAACGGATGCGGCTCGCCTTTGTGGCAATCAAGGTCTGAAAATTCAGAATGTTCAGCAAAAGTGTTTCTATAATCTGTGCTTCTATAATATTCGCTTCCACTTGCAAAATAGGACGGTTAGGGAAAACAACATCGCCTTCCTTACTTGAAATGATGGTGCCCTTAAAGCTAAAATCTCGTAAATAATCCAAGAAATCCTGTTCGAATCCATGGGTTTCCAAATACGTAATATCAGAAGACGAGAATTTCAGGGTTTCAAAAATATTCAATATATCTTCCAGTCCGGCAAAAATAGCATAGCCACCATCAAAAGGATTGTTTCTATAATAATAGTCAAAGACCGCTAGCCCATCAGGTTTGGTATTAAAATAGACTTGGGCCATAGTCAATTGGTAGAGGTCGGTATAAGCTGCTGTAATGATCAAAAGTGTTTTGTTTTAAATTAGTAGTTTAATTTTCTTAAGACATCCAAAAATTGATGATGCATGTCTTCGGTATAATCTAAATGGGTTACAATGCGTAGTTTGCCTTGTCCCATATTGCTGATTTTAATGTTATTTTGATGTAAATCCGTCATAAACTCCTTTTCGGAAATGTGTTCTGACAGATAGAAGATAACAATATTCGTTTCGGTAGGTTCCACTTTCTTGACGAAAGGTTGTTCTGACAGCACCTGCGCAATTTCTGAAGCTCTTTTATGATCTTCCCGCAATCGGTCGATATGATTATCAAGCGCATAAATTCCCGTAGCCGCCATAAAACCAATTTGTCGCATGCCACCACCCAAAACTTTACGCACGCGCATCGCCTTATCCATCAATTTCTTTTTCCCTAGCAACACACTGCCTATTGGCGTACCAAGTCCTTTGCTAAGGCAAACTGAAATGGTATCAAAAACTTCCCCATAAATTTTTGGATCTTGATTTTGAGCTACCAAAGCGTTCCAAATGCGCGCACCATCCAAATGAAAACCTAAGTGATGGCTATCACAAACTGCTCGGATTTTTTGAATTTCTGAAAAATCATAACAAGCGCCGCCACCCATATTCGTTGTATTTTCTAAACACACTAAACTAGTCAGTGGACTGTGATAAAAATCTGGTGGATTGATATGATCTTCAACTTGTGCGGCAGTAATCATTCCGCGATGTCCATCCACCAATTTACAGGAAACCCCGCTATTGAAGGAAGCACCTCCGCCCTCAAAATTGTACACATGTGCCCATTTATCAGCAATTAACTGCTCTCCAGGTTGCGTGTGCAATTTAATGGCCGCTTGGTTTGCCATACTTCCGGTAGGGAAAAATAGTGCTGCATCCATCCCGAACATCGTGGCGAGTTTTTCCTCAAGCTTGTTGACCGATGGATCTTCTTTATAGACGTCGTCACCTACTTCAGCGTGCATCATCGCATTGAGCATTCCTGTCGTGGGTTTTGTGAGGGTATCGCTTCTTAAATCTATTGTCATTATTTTAAATCTGTCTTTAAATTTTTCGTCTAAGTCTTTTTCTATTTCAGTTTCTTGGAAACAAATATCTTATGAAACAGAAAGGATAATTGCTTTCGCTTACACATTTCACTTCAATTGGAAAAGTCCTCAGAAAGCCATAAAGTTAGCCGAAAAATATGTTTTACTGACGAAGTTAAGGGTATTTTTTGTTAGAAACCGGCTAGAAAGTCGCTTTTTTAAAACAATTGATTTTAGCTGAATTTAAATTCCAAATTGTGGTATTTCTTATTATTTGAGCGCATTTTATAATTCACAAAAACCTAAATTCTGGAAGAAGCTTTTGGAAATAACAAAGGGAACAAGTGTTTGATTACGTTGTTCCCTTTGCAAATCATATTCCTTCTATAGGGATTATTCCTTTTGAAGTTCAACGGGTATATTCTCAGCTACTTTACTTGATTTAAGCACCCCGATATGATTGTCTTATAAAAATACAAAAAAATTAGACGTCTTTAATCCTTGAATGAAAATTTAACATAAGTTTTTCAGGTTTGCTACCATCGTACTTAAAAGAGCTTCATAGTTTTCATTAGCTCTTAATTCTTCAAGCTCTTTAAGTAATATACCAAGGCCAATCGAATATCAGACAGCGGATTATCGCTAGAGGTTTCGATGGGATATACCTTGAGAATTTCAGGATGATCTTCTTTTAAAAAGCCTAAATTCGCCTCCATTCCGGTAAGCAAGAACCCTAACATCGCGACTCTATAAACCTTAATTGCATCGATTCTGTCTGCGCCAAGAGTCCATTGACCATCTTTCTTATTAAGGTTTTCATTCCGCAATAAATACCCGCCAATGCCTTTATTACTTTCCCCGACATCCAATATCTGAGCGAGTAAACTGCCCGTCATTTCAACTTCTCGTATTTCTCCCCCAAACGGCATCGCTCGCAAGATATCATATTGAGTCACTGGAGCATTTAAAATATCGTCAACGCGAATTGCGCCCGCATTCACAAGGACGACATCCGCCAAAGGCGCGGCAGCTTGCACGCCGCGGACCACAAGATCTGTTAAATTGGTCGGCTGTGATCGGATTATAATTTCCCGCCCTTCAAGCGGTTCACTTTTTTCTATAACAATATTCTCTGCATCAAATCCTAACGAATTATAGTTGTCATTCGCAATCTGCACCCACTTTTCAACAACTGAATTTGTATAATCATCAAGTGCTATCTCTTCATTCAGGTATCTTAATTGTGGAAACACTTTTACTTGACCATTCTTTTTATTCAAACTTAAGGTGTTCACATAAGCCGTTTTCGCATTGGCGTGAGCCTTGGTAATATAGACATCGCCGACTTTTTCGAATTGCATATCATGCTCATGTCCGCCCATTATTAATCCTAAACTCGGAATCTCTTGAGCAAGTTTAATATCGTCCTTCAGATCCAAATGAGTTAAAGCGATTACGACATCTACTGATTCCTTTATTTCTTCGTACAACTTCTTAGCGGTTTCTATCGGATCGGTATAGGATACGTAGGATGCTTTATTAAAAGGGAGCGTCAATCCAATAATTCCAATTTTGGCCTGCGTACCATCGGCATCGATGACATTTAAAATGTAAGTTTCTGGAAAAGGTGTTGTCAAAGATTTGTAGAAAGGCTCAATAATGTCTCCTTTTTTATGAAATGTATTTGAAGAAACCCAGGTAAACTCTGATTCGTCAATTCGTGACTGGAGTTCATCTTCTTTAATATCAAATTCATGATTACCGAAAACGACAAAGTCCATCTCGGCAGCATTTAAGGCTTCTACCATTTGTTTGCCGCGGATGCTTTTTCCTTCGTATTTCAAGCTGTTATAAATGGAGGGACTCACAAAATCTCCTCCCATCACAAGAAATGTATTCTTGTTTTTCTCTTTTTCCTGCTTTTTTAAACTTGCAACACGGGCGATGCCGCCTTCTTTCCCGCCTCCTAAAGGTGCTATTTCATACACATCATTGACCTGTACAAAAACAATATCGATTTTACCATCATCCTTGATTGAAGTGGTTTTCTGCCTTACAGAGCAAGAAGTTCCAAACAGTAAAACCACGAAATACAGAAGCGTAATTCTTTTTTTCATAATTGTGATATTTTATGCAAAATAGGCATTTACAGTCTGAATAAAAACTTTAGCCTCCTTTAAAAACACTCATAATCAGCACTTAAAGAACAAAAAAAAGTACCTTATAAACTTTAGATATGTGCTCGGTCTCGGCTCATATATTGTCGCTAAAAAAAAGGGAACACGTTTAAAATAACGGTGTTCCCTTTAATAATGATTATGTCGTTTTTCGCAGTTTATATTTGCGAAGCCTTTCGTCCCTCTTCCTACTGAGCAGGTTCAAGAATTCTTTTGGATTTTCTATATAGACGATTTGGATAAATATTTCTTTTAGCAAAACGGTTGACCTTGTCGCTATTGATCATTTTGATATAAACCTGTTTGGTCACACCAAAATATTCGTAAGTTGATCCATCCAAGAAAGTGATTTCCATCAATAAACCTTTGTGCGTATAATCTGCGATTCCTGAGTTGGTAATCGTTTCAGTATACGCCTCTAAATTTGATGCAATGGTTTCTGGCGCCATACTTACTAAAAAATGGTAGCCATCAATAATTTTTCGGCTTTGTATTTCAGCTTCTTCCTGCAAGGCGTCTCCATTTTGGAATTTATCGGGATGCCATTCTTTTACTAAATCACGGTAAGTTTTTTTTAAAGTCTTTAATTCGACTTCGTTTTCCACTCCAAAGAGTTTCTTGTATTCATTTATGCGCTTCATTTCAAATTTTATTTGAGGGCGCAAAAGTACGAGTTAATATTCAATGTATTACAATAAATTACCGATTGTTTTTTCATCCTTAACCTTTATTTAGCTTCTTTCGGGCAGTTCTTTTTTGGCAATTGCATAAAAATATTATGGATAGCATTTTAAAATATCAACGGCCGTTGTTGGTGTTTTCCACCAACAACTCCTCACTCTTGAAATTCAACATTATCTGAATAATAGATTTTCAATCGTAAACTGGATGCTAAAAACTTCAATTTTGGTAAAAAAGCTTCTTTTGAGTGTGCATTCTTATGGTTCTCTTTGGTTATTGACCGAGCACATCTTAAAGTTGCCGTGAAAAATAGGATTCTGAAATTTTCAACTTTTTTATCAAAAAATCATACCAACTTATTATAAAACAACGTTAAGTACTTTAAAGACCTTACTTTTTGAATTATATTTACATCGTTTCACATTAATTATCCATTTTATTTTATGAACACGTTTTTAAAACGTCTTTTGGTTATACTAGTTCTTGTAGCAATAGGTTTATTTTTATACTCTTACTTTATTGAAGATGTATTTTCAAAAACTAGCCCCAAGGCTATCGTAAAATTCGAACAAAATGACACCACGTTGGAAGTTCAATACTCACGCCCTTCTAAAAAAGGGCGCGAGATTTTTGGAGCTCTAGTACCATACAACTTAGTCTGGCGTACGGGTGCCAACGAGGCCACGACATTTACGACCAATAAAAACTTGATTGTGGGCGGCATTACTGTTCCTAAAGGAATTTATACGCTTTGGACCATTCCTACGGATAGCGTATGGACCGTTTGTTTTAATACCAAACAATACCCTTGGGGTGTTGACGAGCATATGCAGCCCATGCGCGAACCCAAGTATGACCTTGTAGAGATTGATGTGCCGGTTTTACACACCGACCACACCATTGAGCAATTTACCATTGGCTTCACAAACATTATGGATAGCTTAAAAATGACCATGACTTGGGATCAAACTAAAATTGAAATCCCAATGGAAATCAGCAAGGTGCAACCACAATAGATTAAATTCTCAAAGTTTGACTGACCATCGCAAATCTTCAGCATTACAAGAAAATGAAGGTGTTTCTGAACCTGAAACGACCAACAAAGGTGCTATTGCTTCTATAAAAAACAAACGACTCAGCCAACCTTCAGCAACCGAATTAGTAAAAGGTATCCTAGCGAAAAATCGTACCGCTCTCAGTAGAGCCATTACTTTGGTGGAAAGCACGAATCCTTTACATTTACATAAGGCCAATGAAATTATTCAGAAGTGTCTGCTCTATGCCAATAAATCGGTCAGAATTGGAATTACCGGGGTTCCAGGCGTTGGAAAAAGCACGTTTATTGAAACGTTCGGTACTTTTTTGACTTCACAAGGAAAGAACATCGCTGTATTAGCGGTCGATCCTAGCAGTAGCTTGACCAGAGGCTCTATTTTAGGCGATAAAACCCGAATGGAAGATTTGGTCAAAGATGAAAACGCCTTTATCCGTCCGTCGCCCTCCGGCACCTCCCTTGGTGGTGTGGCGCGAAAAACTAGAGAAACTATTATTTTGTGCGAGGCAGCCGGATTTGATACCATTTTGATTGAAACCGTTGGGGTTGGTCAAAGTGAAACTGCGGTCCATAGTATGGTTGATTTCTTTTTATTGTTAAAATTGGCTGGAGCTGGCGACGAATTGCAAGGCATCAAACGTGGCATTATGGAAATGGCCGATGCCATCGTGATCAATAAGGCAGATGGCGATAATCTTAAAAACGCCAAAATTGCCAAAGTGGAATTTAATCGCGCATTACATCTCTATCCCCCAAAAGAGTCGGGTTGGCAACCGAAGGTTTTACTCGCAAGTGCACTTCAAAATAAAGGCATTCCAGAAGTTTGGGAATTGATAGAAAACTATTTATCCGTTGCGAAGGAAACTCATTTTTTTGAACATACCCGCAAGGAGCAGAACAAATTCTGGTTACTCCAAACCATCGATGACCGATTAAAATCTGATTTTTACAATAATCCTTCCATCAAAAAAGAATTAAAAATTCAGTTGGATCACATTGAAAATGGGGAAACCTCTCCTTTCGCTGCTGCGGAAATTTTATTGGCAGAATTCCTGCGAAGGCAGGAATCTCAAAATTAAGTTTCAAGATTATAATTTCTTGTTTCAAATTTCATGTTTGAATGGGCACCACGTTCTTGAAATTAAAAATTACTTTCTATTTAAAGGCAACGGGCGCAAAGTTTTTTCGCAAAGGTCGCAACGTAATGATAGTGAGATTAAGAGTTTAAAGTTCAAGCTTCTGGTTTATGGTTTCTTGTTGGAGCCTGACCGAATAAGCTTACCCTTTTCTGATATATAAGTTTAGGAGTTTAATTTCAATGCGTTTACTGAGCTTGTCGAATTATCAATTTCAACTGGTCCCTGAGCTTATCGAAGTCCATACTTAATTCTTTCCTCCAAATTCTTTCTCCTTCCTACATATTCATCTACCTTTGCAAACTATTGGTTTAACACTATCATTTGAGAAATAATAGTGTGATTAAAAGGGAATTCTGTTAAAATCAGAAGCTGTTCCCGCAACTGTACGCTTAGTCTTGATGTATTTCGGGATGCTTATTGTAAAAACTACTTACCACTGCTTTTTTAGCGGGAAGGTTCACAAGAAGACGCAAGCCAGGAGACCTGCCAATAACAACAACCATTTAAAAAACACCTGTTCGGGATAAACAGCATTTATGAGATATTATATTTCTTATATTCTATTGTTATTTACTTTTCTTGGTCATTCACAAGAGAACCAAACTGTTTTGGATACTATTTTTCTAAAATCTGAAAAATTAAAAGACAAATCTGTTGGCCAACCGATCATCCTGCTCAACAAAGCTGTATTATCCAATTACCGACCACAACTTACCGAAGTTTTACAATTCGAAACTCCCATTTACTTTAAAGAAAACGGCTTCGGAATGGTGACTTCTCCTTCATTTAGAGGTACTACCGCTCAACAAACCGCCGTAGTTTGGAATGGCATCAATATCAATTCTACGTTTTTAGGACAAACCGATTTTAGCCAAGTCAACACACAGAACCTTTCTGAAATTTTAGTGCGTCCTGGTGGTGGAAGTACACAATTTGGAACAGGAGCCATCGGCGGCGTCGTGTATTTGAATAATAACCTCTCGGTTGATCAAGAAAATTCGCATGACATTCGTACATCTTACGGAAGCTTTAATACGAAGAACATCAGCACCAATCACAGTATTTCGGGTGAAAAAACCAATTTACAAATCGGTGTGAGTTATTTAGATTCCGATAATGATTATAAATATCTTAAGACGAACAATCACAACGAAAACGGACAATTTTATAACCTGAATGCCTCCGTAAATGGCATGTATCAACTAGACACCAAAAACACCTTTAAGGTGTATTCCAATTGGTTTTTTAGCGATAGGCATTTTTCAATTGTTGAATCGTCACAAACACGTAATAAATACACCGATGATAATTTACGCTTGTTGGGTGAATACCAGCATAAATCTGGCAAGAACCAATCCACAGCAAAATTAGCTTTGATTAACGAAAAGTATCGATTTTATCCCGAAATCGACAGTCGCGAAGGTTCCACCAATGGCGTGGGATGGACTTATATTGCGAATTACAATTATCAAATGCAATTCAAAAGATTATTGCTGAATTTTGGCGGCGAATATAATTTGACCACTGCCAACGGATCCAACTACGACAATATCAAACGCAATAATGGAAGTGCCAATGCCTTTATGAAACATAAATTGACCAAAAATTTCATTTATCAAGCGACTTTACGAGGAGAATTGAACGAAGGTTATAAAAGCCCGATTCTGTTTTCGCTTGGTACCAGCTGGCAACCCATCCCTGAATATGCGCTTAAAACATCCATTTCTAAAAATTACAGAACACCAACGTTTAATGATTTGTACTGGCCAGGCATCGAAAATCCTGATTTAAAAGCAGAATCTTCAATGCAATATGAACTTTCGAACGAATTTACCTTCGATAATTTAAAATTCGGCTTGACTGCTTATTATAATGATATCAAGGATTTGATTCGTTGGTTGCCCTATTCTGGCGATTTATGGCGCCCTGTAAATACGAATAGCGTGCGATCTTATGGTTTGGAAAGTAATGTCAACTATGGTTTTCATCTCAATAAACATCATCTCCATATTAATGCGCTTTACAGCTATACGGTTTCTAAAAACAATGAAACGGATTATCAATTAATCTACGTGCCCTATCATAAAGCCACCTTGGGATTCTCATATAAAATCGACAGGTTTTCTGCGCGACTCAATACAATTTACACTGGAACGGTTTTTACGCATAGTGATAACAATCCCAACGAAATCCTTGATGATTTCTTTTTGACCAATCTTTCAGCAAACTATGCTTTTGGAAATAAAGAGCATTGGATTATAGGTGCAGGCGTCAACAATCTATTCAATAACGACTATAAAACCATGGCTTACAAACCGATGCCATGCAGAAATTATCATATTAATTTAACTTTAAAACTATAATAAAAATGATCAAACAATTTTTTAAATTCAGTACGCTTTGCTTAATTGTTCTTTTAGCATTCAGTTCATGCAGTGATTCTGACGATTCTGTAGCAGTATTCAAAGGCGATTTTGACAACGGCTATCTTGTTAGCAACGAAGGTAATTTTGGAAAACCAAATGCATCTGTAACTTTTATTAACAATGATTTGACGAAAGTGACTCAAAAAGTATTTCAAAGTGTCAATGGCACTACGCTTGGCGACGTTTTACAATCTATAGCGTTTGATGCTGATTACGCATTTTTGATAGTCAACAATAGTAATAAAATTGAAGTCGTCAATAGATATACCTTTGAAAGCGTTGCTACAATTACTGAAAAAATAAACCAACCAAGATATGCCGTGATCGAAAACGGAAAACTTTATGTGACCAATAACAGTACTAAATCCGTAGAGATTTTTGATGCCAAAAGCTTTCAACATATTACCACAATTGAGATTAACAAAGAGGTGCAGGAAATAATACAGGATGATAATTTTATTTATGCAAGAAATACGTTGTTTGATGCCAATTGGAATGATATTAGTAACAATATTACCGTAATAGATAACAAAACCAATACCATTGTTAAAAACATTTCAGTAGGTGTTGGATTAAATTCCATGCAAATAGAAGATGGCATTTTGTACGCCTTACACAAAACAGGAATCACTAAAATAACTACAAGCAACAATGAAGTTATTGGTGAGATTCCTTTCGCAGAAGGACTTACAAATGCCAATAAACTTGAAGTAGCAGATAATTTCATCTACTTCTTTTCTGGCTCAAAAATCTTCAAATTTAGAACAGACGTCACCTCTTTAGCCAATACTGAACTTGTAGATACCAAAGCAACGGGAGATTCTTGGGATTTAGGCTATGGCTTTAATGTTGTGGACGGTAAAATTTTCTTTACAGATGTGAAAGGTTTTACGGAGAATTCTGAAGTATTAGTGTACGACCTTAACGGAAAATTCCTAAAATCATTTACCGCTGGGATGGGAGCGAATGGTGTTTATGGTAATAATTAAGTAATCTGAAGATAGGATCTTAGGCTTGTTTTTAAGATTGATTTTCAAAGGTTTATGAGTTTAGGAGTTTAAAAAAGTTGAGATGGATTTCGTTTTAATGAGTCATCATCTTAACCAAAAAACCGATAAGCTCATGGACCTTTTTATTTTTGAAGTTACCGTGGATTATGAGTTTGGAGTTTAAAAAAATTTAGTTTTCATCAACTCACATTTATACTCATAAACAAATAAACTCATAGACTATTTCATTTATACTAGCGATGTCTTTAAGTTTAGGAGATTTAAAGAGTTTAGTTTTCATTAACTCACATCTAAATTCATAAACCAATAAACTCATCAACTTCTTTTATAATTATCCTTATTTCTATTCTCATCAATATTTGACATTAATCATTTAATTCCTAGCGTCCCTTGCGTACAACTTTTCGCTCCTTGCGGTTAGGAATTGTATTTATTTAAACGCTAAGGACACAAGGTTTTTTCGCTAAGGCCGCAACTTAATACGCATTTTACTTTAAGTTTAAAACCTAAACACTTCTTCGTTTTAACTTCTACGCGGTTACTTTGCGTCTCTGCGACTTTGCGAGAGAAAAAGTTCAAAATTCAAAGTTTCAGATTTCGAGTTCAACTTCATTTTCAATTTCGATTTCGATTTCGATTTCGATTTCGATTTCTACCGCGTTAAAAAGTCTATCTGTTAATGCACACTTCGATTCTCATTAATTTATAGGAAATGACTAACTTTTCAACAATTAATCTAAAAACTCAAGCGCATTATGCAGTTATTCAATAAAATAAAATCCGTCATCAATTTGATGAAAGAAGTTGATTTTGCCGATTTAAGCAAAATTTCAGAAAAGATTGATTTACCTAAAATCATGAAAACCGTGGGCGAATTAGATGATAAACAACTCGACGGACTCATGAAAATGCTGACAGAAAAAAGCAAAAAAGGCCAACACCAACTCCCTCCCATTGACGGCGACTTTTATGATCTAGATTTGAAACTCACACAAGAACAGCGCGCCATTCAAATGAAAGTCCGCACGTTTATGCAAGAAGAAATAGAACCGATTGCGAACGATTATTGGAAAAAAGCCAAATTCCCCATGGAAATCATTCCCAAGTTGGCCGCATTGAATATTTGTGGAATTGCTTATCGCGGCTACGGCTGTCCTGATCTTCCGTTTATTATGGAAGGAATTATTGCCGAAGAAATGGCGCGCGTGGATGTTTCGATTTCGACATTTTTCGGAGTACATAGCGGCTTGGCCATGGGTTCGATTTACCTCTGCGGAAGCGAAGAGCAAAAAGAAGAATGGTTGCCAAAAATGCAAAAAATGGAACTGATCGGTGCCTTTGGTTTAACCGAACCTAATATAGGAAGTGGCGTGGCCGGCGGAATGGAAACCACTTGCAAATTGGAAGGCGACGAATGGATTTTGAACGGCCAAAAAAAATGGATTGGAAATGCCACCTTTGCGGACGTCACCATTATTTGGGCAAGAGACGAAGAAACCAACAAGGTGAAAGGTTTTTTGGTAAGAAAAGATACGCCAGGATTTTCAACCGAAAAAATTGAAGATAAAATGGCGTTGCGTACGGTTCAGAATGCCATCATCACTTTAAAAGATTGCAGAATTCAAGAAAAAGACCGCCTTCAAAATGCCAATTCGTTTAAAGATACCGCCAAAGTATTGCGCATGACCAGAGCTGGCGTTGCTTGGCAAGCGGTTGGTTGCGCCAGAGGTGCTTATGAAAACGCACTGAAATACACCAAAAAACGTGAACAATTTGGCAAACCAATCGCCTCGTTTCAATTGATTCAAAACCATTTAGTAGAAATGTTGTCCAATTTAACCGCTATGAAAACGATGGTCTATCGTCTTTCTGAATTACAAGATCAAGGCTTGCTAACCGACGAACATGCGTCCTTGGCAAAAGTATTCTGTTCTTTGAGAACTCGCGACGTCGTGAGTCAGGCAAGGGAAGTTATGGGCGGCAACGGTATTTTGTTGGAATATAATGTAGCACGTTTTGTGGCCGATGCGGAAGCCATTTATTCTTACGAAGGCACTAAAGAAATAAACACTTTAATTGTGGGGCGAGCAATTACCGGCTATAGTGCGTTTGTATAAAAAATACACATTTTATAATATGGAACATTATCGACCATATTCATTCATAATCGCAAGCATTTAACATCTGTAGAAATGGTATCATAAAACATTTACAAATGGTCGATTGTAATATTTTACATTCTTAAATTTTTGATAAATTATGTCTTTAAATTAATATCTTTCGCTGACTTTTCAGACTTTTGCTACAGACCTCACTTTCCCACTTACAAGACTGTCCATGAAGTATTCAGAATCTAAAAATTAAAGGAAAATTATTTGAAAAACATACACTTTATAGTGAATCCTGCAGCTGGTTCTGGCAACCATCTTATAAGTCGAGAATTTTTGGAAAATTTCTTTGAAAAGGAAGACTATGCGATTACCATAAAAAATTCTGATTATAAGAAACATGCCAAAGCACTAACTCATACTTCCATCACAGAAGATGCCGACATTATTGTAGCCTGTGGCGGCGATGGCACCATAAATGAAGTGGCCTCGTGTTTAGTAAATACGAACATCATTTTAGGTATTATCCCCTTAGGATCAGGAAACGGATTGGCCTCCAATTTAAAAATACCAAAAACTATTGAAAGTGCCATCGCTCTTATAAAAACAAAAAGCGTGAAGAAAATTGATGTTGGCCTTATCAACGAACATTATTTTTTTAGCAATACAGGTATTGGCATTGATGCGCAAGTGATTAGACATTATGAAAATTCCAACCAAAGAAAATTGCTCAGCTATATCAAATCAACTTTAAAAGCTTTAAAAGATTTGAATTATGGAAATGAAATAACGGTCGAAATAAACGGCGAAAAGATTCAAACCAATCCTTTTATGGTTTTTATTTCCAACTCCAATGAAATGGGCTATAAAATCAGTTTAACACCCATGGCGTCTTTACAAGATGGCTTGTTGGATGTGCTTATCGTTTCAAAAATATCACGGTTAAAGTCGCTTTACTTTGGGTTTTTAATCTTGATTAAAAAACACCATTTGATTAAGGAAGCAAAATGCTATCAAGCCAATGCCATCAAAATTCATCAAGCCAATAAAAAGGTGTATGAAAGTCAAATTGATGGCGAGTTTTTCAATATCAATAGCGAAGCCATTAACATTTCCTTGTTGGAAAAATCACTTCACGTTATTGCCTAATCCTTCGAATTGAAATTAAATTTTTGGATCACATAACCGTTGAGTTTGTAAAAAATCGTTCCTGTGATCACACCAAAAATCATTCCCACAAGAACATCCAAAGGATAATGTACCCCAATATAAATACGGCTGTAGCTCATCAAGATTGCCCAAACAATCATGATATACAGTAAATACTTAAAGCGTTTTTTTAAAGTCAACCCAATAAAAAACGCCACCGCCATCGTATTGGAAGCATGCGCAGAATAGAATCCATATTGACCGCCACAATATGATTTAACGAGACGCATAGTCTCCATCAATTCTGCTAAATGGCATGGTCTCAATCTGTGGAATCCGTTTTTAAAAAGATTGGAGGTTTGATCGGCAACCACAATCATTAAGGCAACCACAACTATAGTTGTAAAAAATGCTTTTAACGGCAATTGCCTAAAAATCAGATAAAGGAGTAAAGCGTAAAATGGAATCCAAGTGAATTTTGAGGTATAGATTAACCAAAACAAATCCCAGGAGGATGTTCCCAAGCCGTTCAAAAACATAAAAACCTCAGTATCCCACTGTAATATTTGATCAATCATTATTCATTATATCTTTCGATTTCTCGGTCGTAAAAATCTGTAGCCTCCTGAATCAAATTCTCTGTACCAGAAGCGATTTCCTTTTCATCATGTTCATCAAATTCCTCCATCCACTCTACTTCGTCATCCTCTAAATTTAATATGAATCGAGGAAATTCAGTGTGAATGATGTAAATAGCATCTGGAAAATCTGTGTTATCGCCGAGGATGAATTTTGGTAGTTCCATGTTTTGAAGTTATGAGTTATGAGTACTTAAAGTGTGCAAAGTTATCACTATTTTCAAAAATCCAATCGTCAAACTAACTTTAAGTACTCAAGGTACTTCAAATACTTTAAGTTCTAAACTTAAGCCATTTTAGGCACTTCCGACTTTATGAGTTTTTTGGTCAAATAATTAAATCTGATGAACAATAATATGGCGGCACTCGTTAGTCCGGCGATAAGCCCTAACCAAATCCCAGTACTTCCTAACGCCTCTTCTTTTCCAAAATAATAACTAATAGGAAATCCGATAGCCCAATAGGATATAAAGGTCAAAATTGTCGGAATTTTGACATCCTGAAGACCTCTAAGGGCGCCGAGGGCAACGACCTGCAAACTATCACTAATCTGAAAAATAGCAGCCAACAAAAGTAGGGTGGACGCAATGGCTACTACTTCTCTCGTGTCAATAGCGTTGATAGGATCATCTAAATCCACGTAAATCGTTGGAAGGACATTATGCAATAAGAAAAATACAACCGCAGAAACCACTGCAATAACAACGCCCAACAAGAAAATAGAAATGGCAATACGTCGCAATTCCGTGAAATTATTAAGTCCTTTTTGATTGCCGACACGAATCATCGCGGCCACACTTAATCCTGATGCGACCATAAAGGTCATGGACGCCAAATTTAAAGCGATTTGATTTGCCGCTTGCGGATTTTGTCCTAAGGTACCACTAAGCCATACGGCAGAAGTAAAAATAGCCACTTCAAAAAACATTTGCATGGCACTTGGCAACCCAATATTTATGATCTTTTTGAGCATAGGCGATTCCAAAACAAAAATCTTGATGTCGGTAACAAAAGCCTTCGATTTCTCACGTGCTCTCAACAACCACCATAAGAAAAAAACCATCACGACCCTAGAAATCAAAGTCCCTATAGCCGCTCCAACAATCCCCAATTCCGGAAATCCGAACTTCCCAAAAATCAAAAGATAATTGAGCAACACATTAATCAAGTTAGCTAAAATGGTAGCGTACATCGGATATTTTGTCAAGGACAATCCGTCGCTAAATTGTTTAAAGGCCTGAAAAACGATGAGTGGAATCAATGAAAACGCCACCAAATCCAAATAAGGAATGGCTAATGCCACTACTTCTTCAGGTTGATCCATAATTAGCATCAATGGTTTTGCCAAAAGAAGTAACGCGAACAACACAATCCCCAAGGCTGTACACAAAAACAAGCCATGTTTTAATGCCGATTTTCCCTTTGCAAAATCCTTTTCTGTATCCGCTTCTGCCACCAAAGGCGTAATTGCTGTAGAAAAACCAATCCCCAACGACATGGCCACAAAAACAAAACTATTACCTAATGACACTGCCGCAAGTTCAGTAGCGCCCAACTGCCCCACCATGATATTATCGACAAGACTTACAAATGTATGCCCGAGCATACCCAGCATAACTGGTGCAGCCAAGTTTAAATTGTACTTAAATTCTTTGGTATATTGAGCTAAAATCACGTGGAAAATTTAAAGATGCAAAGATAATGGATTGCCCTTCTTTAATGAATCATTTTCTAATTATCTTTCGAAAAAAGGAACCAACAATTTGACAGCTATCAACTTACCTTCTGATTTTGTTAATAAATTGAAGCGTTATAAATTTAAAACTCCTGGTATCGCTTATTTTTACATCAAGAATTACTTAGAATAGCTCTCATATATTTCCGTATGAGGTTCAACATATCGTAAAGAAAGTTTTAGCTATTATTTTAGAGGATTTAAAAATATGTTGTTAAAGCATTTCAAAATGAGAAGGGGATTTTTTCCCTTTTCGTTTTTCATAAGGTTTCCTGAATTCCCCTTCGAACAAAATCAAGTCAAAAATCGGAGAATTTTGGGTTTGAACAACATTGTTGGTGGAAAACACCAACAATGGCAGGAATATCAACCTGTTTTTTTCAAGCCAATCAAGAATCTCCGCTAGCTGCGGGAAACCTTTTGAATTAGGCGTAAGGGAAAAACGGTTAAAAGCAAAAAATTGTGTCTAACAAAAGCTTTTTACTTTTTGTTTCGCCTCTTCATATTCTGACAACATATCTTCAACAATTCTCGTGACAGGTTTGATATCATGAATCAATCCAGCAATTTGGCCGATTTCCAATTCGCCTTCCTCCAAATCACCTTCAAACATCCCACGCTTTGCTCTTGCCCTACCCAATAAGGCACTTAAATCCTCAGGTGTTGGCGCTGTTTTGTACAGTTCGACAAGATCATTATAGAATTTATTTTTAATCATTCGAACCGGTGCCAATTCTTTTAAGGTTAGCATCGTTCCACCTTCTTGGATCTCAACAACAACCTTTTTAAAGGCTTGATGCGCCGAACTTTCTTCACTGGCGACAAATCTGCTACCCACCTGAACGCCATCAGCACCTAAAACCATGGCGGCTAACATGCCTTGACCTGTGGCAATACCACCGGCTGCAATAAGCGGAATCTCCAACACCTCTTTGACCATAGGGATTAAAGTTAAGGTCGTACTTTCTTCCCTACCATTGTGTCCTCCTGCTTCAAAACCTTCGGCAACAATGGCGTCAACTCCTGCTTCTTGGGCTTTCAATGCAAACTTCACACTACTGACCACGTGAACGACCGTGATACCGCGTTCTTTCAGCCAGGATGTCCAGGTTTTAGGATTTCCAGCAGAAGTAAAAACGATTTTGACCTTTTCTTCGACAATGATATCCATAATCTCCTCGATATTCGGGTAAAGCATGGGCACATTGACGCCAAAAGGTTTATCCGTCGCATTTTTACATTTTTGAATATGCTCTCGCAAAACATCAGGATACATAGATCCAGCACCGATGAGACCTAAAATTCCGGAATTACTTGAAGCTGAAGCCAATCGCCATCCACTGTTCCAAATCATTCCGGCTTGAATAATTGGGTATTGGATATTGAAAAGCTCGGTAATTTTATTTGACATTTATGATTTTATGAATTTAAAAGTTAAGATTTCACTCTTTGAAATAACGGTAAGGACGTATATGCCCTTAGCCAATTGTGACACATCTAATTTGGGATTCCCCTCCGAATAGACTTGCTCGATTACTTTTTTTCCCAACACATCATAAACATGAAGCGTCTGTGTTCCATTACTGGATGGTAATTGAAGATGAAGATGACTTGAAACAGGATTTGGATACACTTTAAACTTTTCAACTTCAGCTTCTACAACTGAAAGTCCGTGAGAAAGTGCCAATTGAAAATTTGGAATCCCATAACCCAAAAAGTAATCGGGTGCCGTGTATTGTGAAGCTGAAAGCCTGACGAATTGTTTAATTTCATCCGCACTTGCATTGGGCAAGGCTTGCCACAAACAGGCAATAGCTCCTGCCACCATGGGCGAACTAAAGGACGTCCCATTATTATTAACGATATAATCTGAATCCGTAATAACCATCGATCCTAAACCTAAAGCCACCACATCAGGCTTTTGAGTGGGCTGAAAGGCACTGCCTCGCGAACTGAAGTAAGCATAAAGTCCAGCACTGTTTACCGCACCAACGGTAAAAACGCCTGGAGCATCTGCTGGCGCCGTGACAATTCCCCAGGAAGCATTGCCCTCATTCCCAGCGGAATTAACCACTAAAATCCCTTTTTGTGAGGCAATTTGAGCACCTCTACTGATAAAGGTGGTTTTTCCATCCATAGCTGATGGCGCATAATTATACTTAGGATTGTCAAAATCAGAATATCCCAAAGATGAATTGATGATATGAACTCCCAAACTGTCGGCGCGTTCAGCGGCTTCTACCCAATAACTTTCTTCAACTGGATTTTCGAATGCAGCATCTTCTGTGCGAAACAAATAATAAGACGCGTCCGGAGCCGTACCTACAAATTTATTTTCAACATATCCTGCCATGGTGCTCAATACTTTTGTTCCATGGGAACTGGCAGTGTATGCGTCAAAGGCAGAAGTTCGGTTTACAAAATCGTAACCGCCCAACAATCTGTTGTTATTTCTTAATCTGCTGAAGGACGTCATCGTATTGACATTGGGAAAACCGGCGTCAATAACCGCAATAATAAGTCCTTCGCCTGTATAATTCTCTTTATGAAGCGCATCCACATGGATCATGCTGACTTGATTTTGAGCACTTCCATAATTAAAATCTTCCAAACTGGCCTCAAGGGCAAACTTATCCTTTTGCTTTGCTGGTCGTGATAAATCATTTAAATTTTTATCAGCAAAGTCAATGGACGCTACGAAATCCAAATCAAAAAGTGTTGAGATGTCAGAAGCTTCACCTCTTACATGGACTGCATTCATCCACTTGGATTTTGCTAAAACTGTAATGCCACTAGTAGTTTTTAAACGCGTAATATAGGATTCATTAACCGGCACATCCCTAACGTCTACAGCAATATTATGGGCGTTTTTTCTATCAATGGCTTTTTGTGAAAGAATAGAAATTGGATTTTGAATGGCAACTTCAACGTTTTCCTTATTGGTAAAATATACCCACGCATCTTGCTGTGCGAAGACTGCATAAGAAAAAAAGCAAAATAAAAACGAGAAGATCTTCAATTTCATCAGCAATAATTCGGAAAATTATTACTGCAATTTAAGAAATAACTCCCGAACCAACTAATTCGTCATCATGGTACCAAGCCACAAATTGACCTTCAGTGATAGCCGATTGAAGTTCTTCAAAAATCACATAAAGTCCGTTTTCAAGTTGATGTAGTGTTGCATTTTGAAGAGGTTGACGGTATCTGATTCGCGCTTTGACTTCCATCGTTTGATCTAAACCTAGTTTTAGGTCTTCACGAATCCAATGGACTTCATCGTTATTAACAAACAAGGCACTTTTAAGTAAGCCTGGATGTTCCTTACCTTGACCCGTATAAATGACATTCTCTTCAACATCCGTTTCGATTACAAAAAGTGGTTCGACGGTGCCACCAACGGCAAGTCCTTTACGCTGACCTTTTGTAAAATAATGCGCCCCTTGATGTTTGCCTACTATTTTTCCGTCAGAAATATTATAGTCAATTTTTCGGGTCAAATAATCAAACTTGTCCTTTTCAGAAGTAAAGTCTGGCGTTGTTTGATTGTATATATGTTGTTCCGCAGAAATCTCAACAATCACACCTTCTTTTGGCTGTAATTTTTGCTGTAGAAATTCGGGAAGTCTTACTTTACCAATAAAACAGAGTCCTTGGGAATCTTTTTTATCTGCCGTAATCAAATCCTGTTCGGCAGCAATTTTGCGGACTTCAGGTTTTGTTAATTCACCAATAGGGAATAAGGCTTTTGATAATTGCTCTTGAGACAATTGACATAAAAAATAAGACTGATCTTTATTGGTATCAACGCCAGCAAGCAATTGATAGATCTCTTTGCCATCTTTTTGCAAGACACCTTTACGGCAATAATGACCTGTAGCCACAAAATCTGCACCTAAATCGAGGGCGATTTTCATGAACACGTCAAACTTTATTTCCCGGTTACAAAGCACATCGGGATTTGGTGTACGGCCTTTTTGGTATTCGTCAAACATATAATCGACGATGCGTTCTTTATATTGCTCGCTCAAATCGACCGTTTGAAAGGGTATTCCTAATTTATCTGCCACCAACATGGCGTCATTGCTATCATCCAACCATGGACATTCATCAGAAATGGTCACAGAATCATCATGCCAATTTTTCATAAACAAGCCAATGACCTCATAGCCTTGCTCCTTTAACAAATACGCAGCCACACTTGAATCTACACCTCCCGAAAGTCCTACTATTACTCTTTTCATTTTGCAAAATTACGAAGATTCGTTTGAAATTGAAATCGAAATTGAAAATGAAAATGAAAATGAAGTCCAAATTGAAATGAGAAAATTTCGTAAGTCTCAACACATAGCGTCAACACCAATACATTGCACCTTTGCGAAGAAACCTAGTGCCTTTGCATTTAAGTAAGAAACTACTTTTTTAACCGCAAGGACGCAAAGTCGGGCGCAAGGGACGCGAAGAAATATATACTTCGATAAGCTCAGCAAACAAGTTGCAATCGAAATTCAAGCACAAAATGGCATTTAAACTTCGGACAACTTGAAACCTGAAACTTGAAACCTGAAACCCTTCCCTACTGCTTCCCCGGATTTTTACTATACACCGTAAAATCCTTTTCTTCACTTAAAACACCGTTTTCATAGTATTTCCAAATCCCATGTTTTTTATCATTTCTATAAACACCTTCCGCTAATAACTGTCCGGCAGCATTGTAGTATTTAGCCATACCATCAAGCATATCATCTTTATATAAAAAATCTTTAATCACCACCCCGTTTTCAGAAAACACTTTTGAATTCCCGTTTTGTTTGCCATTCACATAATTGGTTTGCTCCGCCAGTTGACCTTTGGGATAATACACCAATCTTTCGCCATCCAATTGCCCTTGGTCATTATAATGTTCAACAATCATAATGCCATTGGTTTTATTATGATAATACACCCATTTCCCGACAAACAATTTGCCGACCATTTGACCTTCACTGATCAGTTTTCCTTTGGATGAATAAAACTTCACAATGATATTGTTATTATTAGCCGAAAATTCTCGGGTGGCACTCAACACACTCTTCTTTCCGTCCATTTTATAAAACTTGAACAGTCCAACCTCTTTGCCATGTTCAAAAACACCTTCGTACCTGGGCTGAGTAGTGTTATCAAAATCCTTTCTCCATAAACCATGGCGCTTCCCGTCATTATCGAGCTGATTAATAAGATCTTGCGCAAGCATAGGTGTTAAAAACAGGGTTAAAAATAACCCTAAAATAATATTTTGCTTAATCATTTTACAAATTCATTAAACTCAAAAACTGTTTAGTTAATCTTATGTCGAACAAATAAACTCAAAAAAATGACACTTATTTCAAAACCTTAAAGATTTTACCGTTGTTATTCCTAATTATAGGATTAGAATATCTATTGAGCGATCCATTTTGCATTCCAGTACGAACACTTCCTATATTAAAGAGTATGCTTCAGAAAGGCCAGAACACCTTATGCACTGTCACAGACAAAAGCACTCGTCATGGAAAGTAACAGACAGAATTTATAAATAAAATGTCTCATTCAATAACCCAATCATTTAAAAATTGTCGCACTGCCAATAGATTTTAAAGGGAAATTTAGTTGACTTTCCTCTTCACAAAAATACCATACAATAGACCTTAAACAAAATATGCCCCTGAAAACTCAGAGGCATATCTTTATAATTTTTGAAGAAAAACTTACCGTTTTCCTTGTTTTTTCTGCTCTTCCGCTTGTTCCATCATCTCTTTCATTTTCTTTTGGAACTTACTTTCTTTCTTAGGTTTTGCTTTATTAACCTGAATTTGTGCGTGGATTTTTTCTTCATCCAAAACAAAATTCTTGATGAATATCATAATCCCAATACTAATCAAGTTCGAAATGAAATAATACAAACTCAATCCAGAAGCATAGTTATTAAAGAAGAACAACATCATGATTGGCGAGAAGTAAATCATATACTTCATCATTTTCGCCATATCCGGCATTCCTTCTTGCGTTGGTTGTGTAGCCATTTGTTGTCCTGTAGTCATTTTCATATAAAAGAAAATAGCGATAGAGGCCAATATTGGGAATAAACTCACGTGATCCCCATAAAAAGGAATCTTGAATGGTAAATCCAAAATCGTATCATAAGACGATAAATCATCTGCCCAAAGGAAACTCTTTTGACGAATGTCAAAGGCCGATGGGAAAAATTGGAACAAAGCGTAAAACACTGGCAACTGAATCAACGCTGGAATACAACCAGCCAACGGACTTGCACCAGCCCTAGACTGCAGCGCCATCGTTTCTTGTTGGATTTTCATCTTGTTGTCTTTGTATTTCTCACGGATCGCATCCAATTCTGGCTTAATGATCTTAAGCTTAGCTTGTGACAAGAATTGTTTGTACTGAACGAATGACAAACACAATTTGATCAAGATCGTCATGACCACAATTGCAATTCCGTAAGACATATAGGATCCTAAAAATCCAAATAAAGGAATAAATAGGTAGCGGTTAATCCATCCAAAGATTCCCCAACCTAATGGAAGCACTTCATCTAGATTTCTATCATAAGCATTCAGGATTTTATAATCACTTGGCCCGTAATACAAGTCCATGCTCTTATTAAGTTCTCCACCTTCAAGAGCCAACGGCAATCTACTGGCGAATGCTTTAGTAAAAAGAGTATCTATATCTTCATCTTCAACTAAGTTTTTTGAAGAAAAATATCCCGATTTAAAAGGTTGATCGGCTAAAAGAATTGAGGTAAAAAAGTGCTGCTTATTAGCGATCCAAGTAATATCTTTTTTGGTATCATCCTTAAAACTACCCTGACCTAAATAATCATCTTTACCGCCTTCATATTCAAAAATAAGCTCGGTATATCTGTTTTCGTAAGAAATACTTTGGGCATGACGATAAGTCTTGATCTTCCAATCCAGATTAATTTCCTGAGAACTATTGAACACATCACTCAATCCTTGTGAACGCACATGGAAACCAAACATATAATCGTTTGGCTTCAACTCATAACGATACTCCAAAAACTTATTTTCAGAAACTTTAAGTTTCATCGACACCACCGTGTTTTCACCATTTTTGGTTATCGTTGGTTCGAAATAAAGATCTTGGGTGTTTAAATTTCTGTTATCCGTTGTTGAAAATGAAATATTAAAAGCAGCATTACCATCTTTAATAATATAGATGGGCACGGAATCAGAATTCACAAACTTCTTAAGTTTGACTTCAGAAAGGTATCCTCCTTTATTGCTAAACTTTAACTCTAACAAATCGGTCTCAACCAAAGTCTCATGATCTTTAGCAGATGGTAGGGTTGATGCATACGCAAAAGCACCTAATTTATTCTTCAAGGCTTCCAGCTTCAAAGAATCAGAAGCCGTTGTATTGGAATAATCTTCAGCATTGGTAACAAAAGTGTCTTTTTTCACTTCCGCATTTTTCTCTGCCGCTACTTGCACTTTTTTCGCTAATTCCTCTGCTGCAAGCTCCTCAGGAGTTGGTTGGTTCTGCCATAGCATGAACAATAATATCCCAAAAATAAGAACGAATCCTATAATCGAATTGAGATCAAATTTCTTTTCTTCCATGTATTTGATATTCAGACTTGAGAGTTTTTAAAATCCGATAAGTCTTTTTAAGTTGGTAATTATTTTTTAATACGATTTTTCAGAGCAAAAATGCATCCAATTTTAATTTTGTGCCATACTGACACCGTTTTTTTTGTTTTTATAACCTAAGGCAGCTTTCACGAATGCCACAAACAATGGATGTGGATTGGTTACTGTGCTTTTATATTCGGGATGGTACTGCACACCTACAAACCAATTATGAGCAGGGATTTCGACAATTTCCACCAATCCGGTTTCAGGATTAACTCCGGTAACTTTCATACCAGCGTCTTCAATTTGCTGTTTATACGCATTGTTAAATTCATAACGATGACGATGACGCTCTAAAATATCTGATTTTTTATAAACATCTTTGACAATGCTTCCTTCTTCCAAATGGCAAGCCCAAGCGCCAAGACGCATGGTTCCACCTTTATCCGTGATGTTTTTTTGTGATTCCATCAAATCAATGACAGGATCAGAGGTATGCGGATTCATCTCTGTTGAATTGGCGTTTTTTAAACCCAAAACATTTCGAGCATATTCGATCACTGCCATTTGCATGCCTAAACAAATCCCCAGAAACGGAATATTGTTTTCTCTCACATATCTAACAGCCTCAATTTTTCCGTCCACACCACGCTCTCCAAAACCGGGAGCCACCAATACACCATCTAAATGCGCTAATTTTTCAGCAGCATTTTCTACGGTTAAATGTTCCGAATGAATCGATTCTACATTTACTTTCACTTCATTTTCAGCACCTGCATGAATGAATGATTCCAAAATAGATTTGTAAGAATCCTGTAATTCTACATATTTACCAATCAATCCAATGGTTACTTCGCTCTTAGGATTTTTAAGTCGTTTTAAAAACTGATTCCATTGTGTCAAATCTGGTTTATCACTTTGAAGATCTAATTTTTTAAGAACCACTTTATCCAATCCTTGTTCCAGCATCAAATTAGGCACGTCATAAATTGTTGACGCATCAATAGATTGAATGACAGCTTCCTCACGAACGTTGCAAAACAAGGCCAGTTTACGGCGTAAGTCTAACGGCAACTCACGATCTGTACGGCATACTAAAATATCTGCCATAACGCCACTTTCCATCAAAGTTTTGACACTGTGTTGAGTAGGCTTTGTTTTCAATTCGCCTGCTGCAGACAAATAAGGCACCAAAGTTAAATGGATCACGATCGCGTTATGCTCTCCCAAATCCCATTTTAATTGACGTACTGCCTCAATATAAGGTAGGGATTCAATGTCGCCAACGGTTCCTCCTATTTCGGTAATAACGATATCATAATCACCAGAATTTCCAAGAATTTGGATGCGGCGTTTAATTTCGTCGGTAATATGTGGAATGACCTGAACGGTTTTCCCTAAAAACTCGCCACGACGCTCTTTTTCAATCACACTTTGATAGATACGACCGGTAGTCACGTTATTTGACTGGCTTGTAGGCACATTCAAAAAACGTTCATAATGTCCTAAATCCAAATCGGTTTCGGCACCATCATCCGTAACGTAGCATTCACCATGCTCATAAGGATTCATTGTACCCGGATCGACATTAATATAAGGATCCAATTTTTGAATGGTTGTTCTGTAGCCTTGCGCTTGAAGTAATTTTGCCAAAGAGGCTGCAATAATGCCTTTCCCTAAGGAAGACGTTACTCCTCCAGTGACGAATATGTATTTTGTAGTAGTTGCCATGATGCGTTGTTAAACGCAGGCAAATTTACAAAATTTAAATAGTTATTAGAGTATCTAATTTTAGTTATTTCTGAAGATAATCCACACGCCGAAAAGCCTCACAAAACACTCATAACCATCCATCTGTATGAGTTATCGATTTTTTAAGAACTTCATAAAACCCGAATTTAAAAAATATAAAAACCCGCTTCAAGGTCAAATCTGATGAAGCGGGTCTATATTTTTGAACGATTTTTTGCTAATCTATTTTTTTATCACCTTGCTTAATTTCAGGATTTTTAAAATCGCCACCATTGACAACGGTCCAGTTTTCAAAGTTTATAAAATACTTAGTGATGACTTTATTGACATCTTCAACCGTTAGCTTTTTAACATCCTCTTCAATGTTTTTTTGAAACATCATATCGCGATTATAATACAAATTGGTATTGATCACACCTGCCAACTCCCCGTCCTTAGCTCTGGATACATTTTGCTCCTGTACCCATCCGTTCACGGCATTTTTAAGCTCGTCCTCAGTAATGCCATCAGCCATATAACGCGCAATTTCTTCTTTGAAGCCTTGTTGTACTTTCGTTGCATTTTCTGGTGCATAAATGGCATAAATAAATATGGTAGAGTTTTTATCGTCATTACTGCGATCAACATTTACATAACCTCCTGCACCATAACTTACGCCATCTTTTTGACGTAAACGTTCGGCAATGCGCGAGTTTAGGAATCCACCACCAAAAATTTCGCCCGCAACCTGCAAGGCTGCAAAATCTTTATCATACTGACTTCCTTCAAAGGATAAAACACCTAAGGTCAACGCATTTTTCTTATCTGGTGTGATGAGATTTTCATTTGCAGGCTTACTGTTTTGAAACTTATTACTGATTTCTGTATAGGGTTTATCAGATTTGAAATCGGCATAGTTTTTATCAAAATATGTTTTGACAGCCTCTTCATTCATATTCCCAATAGCCACGACGGAGGCACTTTTATTCACACCATAAAAATCCTTATGGTAAGCTTTTAATTCAGCGACATTTACCGCTTTTATGGCAGCAATTTCTTCGTCTAAAGTCATATTATATAACGGATGCCCTTTTTTATAAGGATTGTTTAACAACCCAATTTGCCTTACGACAACCGCTTGCGGATCCGATTTATTTTCTTCAAGACTCGCCAAATCTTGCGTTTTTAGTTTCTCCAATTCTTTGACATCAAATACTGGATTTTTCAACATATCTGTCATTAAAGCCAAAGTGGCCATTAAATTTTCTTCCGTGCTATTGATAGATGCCGTAAGACGTCCGTTGGAACCATTAAAATAAATCGACGATTTTAAGGCACTTAACTCATCTTCAATATCTTGTCTGGATTTCGTTTTAGTCCCTTTATTCAACATGTTCGCGGTATATTTTGCCAGAAGACCTTTGTTCATGAGCTGGTTTACATTTCCGGTGCGCAAATCGAAGGTCAGATTTACGGTTTTACCACGATTATCCTTCTTGATGAATCCATATTCAATCTGACTATCTTTCAAAGAACCCGTTTGTAAGGTGTTTTGAATGTTTTCATAAGACACATCAAATGCCTGTCCTGCATCCATGGCTTCTTTGCCCTTATAATTGGCCACTAAACCTGCCACATCCTCAGTATGTGGAATACCAATACGCACGGGATTGTTGGTTGGGACAAAATTCCCTACCGTTCTGTTGGTAGGAATGACGTATTTTTTAATGGCGGCATTTACTTTAGCAACTGTCATCTCCTCAATACGGTCTCTAAAAATGAAGGCCAATCGCCAATCGCCTGCGCCAATAAATTCACTCATATAGGTGCCCAAGTAAGATGAATTTCTAAAAACCTGATCTATTTGCTTTAACAAATTGGCTTTCGCTCTATTTAATTCGGCTTCCGTTATCGGGTTGGATGCCAATCCATCTAAAGTGCTCAATAAGGTTTTTTCGGCGTCTGCCAAGGACTTATCTGAAGGCACATCGACATTAATGTACAGAAATCCCGGTTCTTTGGTAAACGGTGTAAACGCCCAAATCCCTGAAGCTTTTTTACCATCCACTAAGGCTTTATACAATCTGCCGGAAGGCTCATTAGTCAAAACCTCTTCAGCAATGGCCATTGCCGCGGCATCTTCATGAGATCCTGCTGGCACGTGATAAAGTGCGGAAACAATTTGCAAATCGCCCACCCGATTTAAACTGACGCGTTTTTCACCATCTTGTTCTGGCTCAATGGTTGGGATGTCATTTAATTTAACTTCTGGCTTTTTGATAGCGCCAAATTTCTGTTGAATTAACGCCAAGGTTTTTTCGGTATCAAACTTGCCCGTTACCATTAAGATGGCATTATCGGGACGGTAGTATTTCTTATAGAAAGCTTGCAAATTTTCAATAGGCACACGCTCAATATCCGAGCGATTCCCAATGGTGGATTGTCCGTAATTATGCCATAAATATGCTGCACTAGCAACGTTTTCGAGCAACACCCTGCTAGGCGAATTCTCTCCCATTTCAAATTCATTGCGAACTACCGAAAACTCAGATTCCAAGTCTTTTTTAGCAATATAGGAATTAACCATTCGATCGGATTCCAGGTCTAAAGCCCAATCCAAATTCTCGTCGGTGGCATTGAAAGTCTCGAAATAATTAGTGCGATCATACCAAGTAGTACCGTTGGGTCGTGCGCCGTGTGAAGATAATTCTTCCGGAATGTTAGGATGGTTAGGCGTACCCTTAAACACCATGTGCTCCAATAAATGCGCCATGCCTTTTTCGCCATAACCTTCATGGCGGGAGCCTACCATATAAGTGATGTTAACCGTTATGGTTTGTGCGGAATTATCAGGAAACAATAGGACTTTGAGCCCATTGTCCAACTGGTATTCGGTAATGCCTTCAACGCTTGCAATTTCTTTAATTTGAGCGGTTGCGCAAAGGGATAGCGACAAAAACAAAACTATTGCGAATGCAATTTTTAAAAGAGGGATATGTTTTTTCATATTTTTGGATAATTAATTGATTATAAAGATATAACAAAATGAATATGCTATGGTTTTCTACAATTAATTATTTTCTGAGTTTCTTAGGATTTATGAGTCCTTCTTTTGACAAGCAAGCAAGAAAACCCATCCATTATGAGTAATTTGACATCTCAAAAACACAATCGTAACATATTATCATTAATTTTAAATTCACCATTTAAAAACAAACAGCATGAACTATACTCAAAAAATGCTTAGAGATGATGCTCTAAAAGGAAAAACAATCGTAGTTACTGGCGGCGGCAGCGGATTAGGCAAAGCCATGTCGAAATATTTCTTGGAATTGGGTGCCAATGTCGCTATTACGTCACGTGACCTCGACAAATTAAAAACTACGGCTGAAGAATTGGAAAAAGAAACCCAGGGCTCTTGCCTCCCGTTGCAATGTGATGTTCGCAAATATGACGAGGTCGAAGCCATGCTGAAAGGAACGCTCGACAAATTTGGCCAAGTAGATGTACTCCTCAATAACGCTGCGGGGAATTTCATTTCGCCGACTGAGCGACTTTCAGCCCATGCTTTTGACACAATTATTGATATTGTTTTAAAAGGCACTAAAAACTGCACTTTGGCTTTTGGCAAACATTGGATTGATACCAAACAAATCAATACGAATGTCCTCAATATTGTGACTACTTATGCATGGACAGGCTCAGCTTACGTGGTGCCAAGTGCCACTGCAAAAGCTGGTGTATTGGCCATGACGCGAAGTCTTGCGGTAGAATGGGCAAAATACGGCATGCGTTTTAATGCCATTGCTCCAGGACCTTTTCCAACACAAGGCGCTTGGGATCGTCTCCTGCCGGGCGATTTAAAAGACAAGTTTGATATGGCCAAAAAAGTCCCCTTAATGCGTGTGGGCGAACATCAGGAACTAGCAAATTTAGCAGCCTATTTAGTTTCTGATTTCTCGGCTTATATCAATGGCGAAGTGATTACCATTGACGGCGGCGAATGGCTAAAAGGCGCCGGACAGTTTAATTTATTGGAACAAATTCCAGAAGAAATGTGGGACCAACTCGAAGCGATGATCCGTGCAAAAAAAGATAAGAAATAAATAAACACACCTTTTCCTACGTGAATTAAATAGCTTTTAAAACGAAAATACAGATGATAAAATAAACTCAATTTGTCCGATAATCGATTCAAACACAGTTAAAGCGCTGAAAACAAACCATCAGCCTTTCCGCATTTTTCAAGACGGAGTCTTTTAAAATCAAGGTGGCTTTGTTAACAAGTATCATTTTTTAAACTCGTAAATAATTGTATTTTTACCACTTCTAAAATCAGATCATTTAATGGGTAAAATCATTGCAATAGCCAACCAAAAAGGAGGTGTTGGAAAAACAACAACATCAGTAAATCTAGCCGCTTCCTTAGGTGCATTAGAAAAAAGAGTATTGTTAATTGATGCCGATCCGCAAGCCAACGCAACATCTAGTTTAGGGGTTGATGTAGAAGGTGTTGAAATAGGTTCCTATCAACTTATTGAGCATTCTGCAACGGCCGAAGAGTGCATCATTGCTTCAAACGCAACTCATGTGGAAATTATTCCGGCACATATTGACCTTGTAGCCATTGAAATTGAGCTAGTCGATAAGGAAGAGCGTGAGTACATGCTCAAAAAAGCCATCACCCATCTGAAAGATAGATATGATTATATTTTGATCGATTGTGCACCATCTTTAGGACTTTTGACCTTGAATGCACTTACCGCTGCCGATTCGGTCATTATTCCGATTCAATGTGAATATTTTGCTTTGGAAGGTCTTGGTAAATTATTGAACACCATCAAAAGTGTACAACGCATCCATAATCAGGACTTAGATATTGAAGGCATGTTATTGACCATGTATGATTCGCGTTTACGCTTGTCAAACCAAGTTGTTGAAGAGGTGCAGAAGCATTTTAGCGATATGGTTTTTGATACGATTATTCAGCGTAACGTACGTTTGGGGGAAGCACCTAGTTTTGGAGAAAGCATCATCAACTATGATGTGAGCAGCAAAGGAGCTACCAATTATTTAGATTTAGCAAAAGAAATTATTAAAAAGAACGGTTAATGGCGAAGGCAATAAAGAAGCAAGCTTTAGGAAGAGGATTATCAGCACTTTTAAAAGATCCTGCGAACGATATTACATCGGTTCAGGATAAAAATGCCGATAAAGTTATTGGTAGTATTGTCGAGTTGGAATTGGAAGCCATTGAGATCAATCCGTTTCAACCACGAACCAATTTTAATGAAGAAACACTTAAGGAATTAGCGTCTTCCATTCGGGAATTGGGCGTTATTCAACCCATAACGGTTAGAAAACTTGAGTTCAACAAATACCAATTGGTGTCTGGAGAACGTCGTTTTAGAGCTTCCAAACTTCTTGGATTACCGACTATTCCCGCTTATATCAGAATTGCCAATGATCAGGAATCCTTGGAAATGGCTTTGGTGGAAAACATCCAACGCCAGGATTTAGATCCTATTGAAATCGCATTGTCTTACCAACGCTTGATAGACGAAATTCAGTTGACGCAAGAACAGATGAGCGAGCGCGTGGGTAAAAAACGTTCTACAATAGCCAATTATCTGCGTCTTTTAAAATTGGATCCTATTATTCAGACAGGAATGCGCGACGGATTCATTTCTATGGGTCATGGCCGTGCCATCATCAATATTGAAGACCAATCCAGCCAGCTCGATATTTACGAGAAAATTCTCACTGATAAATTATCGGTTAGAGATACGGAAGCATTGGTTAAAAACTATCACAACAAGAGCGAAACTAAAGTTCCTGAAAAAGAAGAGTTGCCAAAATTCATTGAAAATGGCGTGAAAGAGTTTTCAGAATACTTTGGACAAAAAATTAACGTTAAACTGAGTAAGAACGGAAAGGGCACGATTAGCATTCCTTTTCATTCTGAAGAAGATTTTAATCGTATCAAAAAACTCGTTCAAAGTGCCAAATAAACGTCTTTATATAACCACTTTTATTTTATTTTATGTCTGTTTTTTTGGCTTTTCACAAACCAAAACAGATAGTATTGCTTCAAATATTGCCAAAGAAGTTATTATTGACAGCCCCGTTAGGGAACCGATGAACATTTTAGCCCCTTCTAAGGCAGCTTTCTATTCGGCCGTTTTACCTGGTTTGGGACAAGCTTACAACAAAAAATACTGGAAAATTCCAATCGTTTATGCCGCTCTTGGGACTGGAGTGTATTTCTACTTAGACAATGATAAAGTGTATAAGCGCTATCGTAATGCTTACAAAAGCAGACTCGCAGGTCATACCGATGATGAGTTTTATGGCGATGGCCCATCTCCAAAAGTTTCGAGTGAAGGTTTGATCCGCGCACAAAACACCTTGCGACGTAACAAAGAATTATCCCTACTGATTACCTTCGGACTCTATGCGCTCAATATCATTGATGCCAACGTGGATGCGCATTTACTTCAATATAATTTAGATGAAAATTTGGCTCTAAAGCCGCATTTCAAATATAATGAACAGGAAAACTCCACCAATTTGGGTGTGACTTTGAATTTTAAATTTTAATCATGAAACGAGCATGCTAAAGATTTTAATACCCAAGGGAATGATTAATCGCGAACAGCAAGTCTGTACTGAGCCAAGTCGAAGTATGTCCATTAAAAAAAAATAAACACATGAAAATAGGTCTTTTAGGTTATGGGAAAATGGGAAAAACCATTGAACAGATTGCTCTCAACCGAGGCCATCAAATAACCTTAAAGGTTGATAAAGACACTGAAAGTTATAGGCTTGACAACATTGATGTCGCTATTGACTTTAGTACACCTGATGCTGCCGTAGCAAATATTACCAATTGCTTTAACCATAACATTCCTGTGATTTCAGGAACGACAGGTTGGTTAGAACATTATGATGAAGTCCTTGCTTTGTGCAAAGAAAAAGACGGCACCTTTCTTTATGCTTCCAACTTTAGTTTAGGCGTCAATATCTTTTTTGAATTGAACCGAACCTTATCAAAATTGATGGCAAATCTCCCTGAATACAACATCAGCATGGAAGAAATCCATCATACACAGAAGTTGGATGCGCCAAGTGGCACTGCCATTACTCTCGCAGAAGACATTATTAAAAACTCAAAATATGGAACTTGGACGCTTGATGCGGCAAAACCAAAGGCGTTGCATATTAGTTCCAAACGCATTGACAGTGTTCCTGGGACCCATGAGGTGACTTACACCTCTGCAGTGGACACCATTGAAATCAAGCATACCGCCCATAACCGTGAAGGATTTGCCTTTGGCGCCGTGATTGCAGCGGAGTGGATTGCAGGAAAAAAGGGTGTATTTTCAATGAAAGATGTGTTAAACATTGGCTAACTTATTGACGGTATAAGATTTACGATTTATAATATTTTTGTTAAACAGGTTGCTAATTCAGGTTTTTTATCCTGAATTTTAGACCGAAAAAATAAACAAACATCAGATGACATTTACGCAGTGGTTTATATTCTTTCTCGCAGTACAAGTAGTACACGGATTTGGTACATGGAAATTATACGTAAAAGCGGGCCGACAAGCTTGGGAAGCTTTTGTGCCCGTTTACAACGCAGTTATTTTGATGAAAATCATCAACAGACCTTGGTGGTGGACCATTTTGCTGTTCGTCCCTGTTGTCAATCTCATTATGTTTCCAGTCATTTGGGTGGAAACCGCTAGAAGTTTTGGAAAAAACACAACTACGGATACGGTTTTAGCCCTAGTTTCTTTAGGATTCTACAACTATTATCTCAATTATTTTGTCAACGTTGAACACGTTAAGGACCGCAGTTTACATCCTAAATCGGCAGCAGGAGATTGGGTAAGCTCGATCCTATTTGCCATTGTTGCTGCAACTATTGTCCATACCTATTTTATTCAGCCGTTTACCATTCCAACGTCATCTTTGGAGAAAACATTATTGGTGGGCGACTTTCTATTTGTGAGCAAATTCCATTATGGCGCCCGAATTCCAATGACTACGGTGGCAGCCCCGATGGTTCATGATACTATTCCGATATTGAACATCAAGTCCTATCTGATTAACCCTGAATTGCCATATATGAGACTTCCAGGTTTTCAAAAGATCAAACGCAATGATATTGTCGTTTTCAACTGGCCCGTGGATACGATGTTAGATATGCGCCATACCGATAAGTTTTACTATAAACCCATCGACAAGAAAACAAATTACGTAAAGCGTGCCGTTGGTATACCTGGAGATACCTTATCCATAAAAGACGGTTATGTTTATATCAACGGGAAACAAAACGTATTGAACGATCGTGCAAGAATCCAATTTTCATACGACGTGACGTTTAAAGGTCAGATAGCGTCAAATGCACAGGTTTATGATATTTTGAAGCGTTTTGACATGACCGACGGTTTAGGCTATGACCAAGAAACCGAAAAATGGATCATTCCGGCAGCTACTGAAGAAGCAGTGGCAAGAGCAAGAAATCATCCTAATATTGCGTCCATTGAAATCAGAAAAGATGTAATGGGCCATCGCGATGCAGGGATATTCCCGATGAATGCGGCCTACAATTGGAACAACGATTTTTTCGGTCCTTTATATATTCCTCAAAAAGGAAAAACCATCACGCTAACACCCGAAAATCTGCCGTTATACAAACACCTCATAAAAGCCTATGAAGGTCGTGAGCTTTCTGTAAATGGAAATCAAATCAGTATTGATGGCCAAGTGACCAACCAATATACATTTGGACAGGATTATTATTGGATGATGGGAGACAACCGTCACAACTCACAAGATTCAAGAGTTTGGGGCTTTGTGCCCTTTGATCATGTGGTTGGTAAACCTGTATTTGTTTGGATGAGTTGGGATGGTAAAAGCCCGCGTTGGGAACGTTTCTTCACGACGGTTGGTGGTAATGGCAAACTCGTGTCCTACCTGATTCCATTCCTTGTTTTATTAGGCGTTTGGTTTGGCTTTAATGCCTGGCGTAAAAAGAAAGCTTCGAAATAGTTGTTTTTGTAGCACTTTTTAACCATGGACTTTATACTTCATCCCACCTATTTTCCGAGTATTGCGCAATGCGTGGCAATGATTCAGGCAAATAAAGTGACTTTTGAAGTCTGCGATAATTACCAAAAGCAAACCTATAGAAACCGAATGAACATTTATGGTACCCAAGGAAAAATGCCCTTGACGGTTCCCGTGGTCTATTCGCAAAAAAACAGACAGCTTTATAAGGATATTCTCATCTCGAACGATGAAAAATGGCAGGATTTACATTGGAAATCCATTCAATCGGCATATAGCAGTTCGCCGTTTTTCGAGTTTTACGAACATGATTTGATCTCTCTTTTCAATGAAGAAGCATCTCGTTTGATGGATTTTAATTTTAGATGTTTGGACGCTGTTTTAGAATGTTTACAACACGACTTAAAATTTGATCTTACTTCTGAGTATGAATTAAAACCTCTAAACAAAACCGATTACCGTTATTTGGCCGACCATAGAAAAGAAACTGAACAACCTTTTAAACCCTATGTTCAGGTATTTGATGAGAAGCATGGTTTTATTTCCAATCTGAGTATTTTGGACTTAATTTTCAATGAAGGCCCTAACGCACTCCTCTACCTTGAAAGACAACAACTGCCCATTTGATGTTACAACCACTTATACATTACGGGATTCATTTTGGCTTGCCATTGTTTGTGGCTTACTTCTTTTTTCGGTCAAACTGGAAAAAAGCCTATTTGATCATGATTGCCACGATGCTGATTGATTTAGATCATTTGCTGGCAACACCTCTTTTTGATCCCGGACGTTGTAGTATTAACTTTCATCCACTCCACACCTATTATGCCATGGCGGTTTACGTTGGATTTGTGTTCTTTAAGAAAACTAGAATTCTAGGAATTGGATTGATCATTCATATGATTGCTGATGCGATCGATTGCTGGATGATGTAGAAGCAGAATTGACGATTGTTGATTGACGATTTTTGATTTTTGATTTTTAAGAGCCTAAAAAAACTCCACGACAATTTTAATTTCTAAAGATTTTGTGAATCATCCTAACAACAATCTGCGCGGTCTACAGGAAAAACTTAAATCCAAATAAGACGCTAAACTATGACACAGAGTTACACAGAGAAAAAAAAAGTTACACAGAGAAAAAAATAAAACATTGAGGTTCCGACACTTCGGAAATGGGAAAAAATGATGTTGATTGCTAACTGCAACTGATGACTGCCAACTGAGGACTGAAGACTCATTTAATCTTCACCCGACTCATAATCGGAAAATGGTCTGATAATTTAAGATCGAAGGTCTTGAAGGTATTAACAGCAAAATGATCATCTACCATAATATAATCTATCCGAACCGGGAAGAATTTAAAATCGAAGGAACGTCCAAACCCGTTGCCAGCCTCCACAAAAGCATCTTTCATACCGGCTCTAATTTCCTTGTAAACATAGGAATACGCCGTATTATTAAAATCGCCACAAACAATTACTTTGTAAGGAGACTTCGACTTATGTTCTAAAAATAATTCCGTTTGCGCTTGCTGTAAACTAAAAGTTTTCTCTACGCGTTTAAATAGGTTTTCTGAAGTTTCCTTTTTTAATGGATCCGAACTCACATCAATTTTAAAGGATTGCAAATGTACATTATAGACTCTTATGGTATCTTTCCCCTTTACGACATCCGCAAAAATAGCATTGTTGAAGGTGTTTGGGAATTCAATGATACCTTTATTTATGATAGGAAACTTAGAAAATATAGCTTGTCCATTTATAATTTTACCACCAGAAAGCGATTCAAATTTGTAATAGCCCTTTAACGCCAATGCTTTATCAGGTCGGTAATCCTGCATACTGATGATATCAGGGTTCTTTTCATTAATAAACTCACTTATTTCTTTGCCAGCGTTGATATCAGGAATCCACTCAAAAACATTAAACAACCGGACATTATAATTCATGACGACAATATTATCAGTATCGACATCTTGGTTTGAACTGGTAAATTTATATAACGATCCTAAGTGTTTAAAACCGATCAGCAGAACAATCAAAGACAACAATAATTGTTTTCGAACTTTTAAAAGCCAATAGATTACAAAAAGAAGATTAACGATAATAAGAAAAGGCATCGTCAAGCTTAAAACAGATACAAAAGCAAAGCGTTTAGGCTCCACATATGGTAATATATAAGCTAACAGAAGTGTGACTGCCGCTAGGGAATTTAAGAAAAACACAAACTTATCAAACAGATTAAGTTTTTTCATTGGTCTTAGTCTTTAGCTTTGAATAAAAAAGCTTTTTCTTCTTCCGTCAGGCTCTCATAGCCACTTTTACCAATCTTATCCAGGATGATGTCGATTTGCTTTTGCTTATTAAACTCATTAAACTCCGATTTAGTATGACCTGCAACGGTATTTGATTTCCGCTTGTGAACCGTTTTTAAGGGCGATTTTTTAGAAGACTTAAAAAAACTGACAATCCCATCCATGAATTTTTCAAAACCTTTGCCAATATCGTGGCCCTTGATCAACTGTTTGGCATAAAAATAACCTAATCCCACACCACCCAAATGCGCAATATTGCCACCTTGATTCATTCCAAAAAGGCCTATAACATCAAAAACTACCAACGCAACGCCCAAATGCCAAAGCTTGATATTGAAGAAAACCACACGCACTTCGGTATTAGGCATATAAGCGCATAAAAAAATCAACAATGCTCGGACTCCAGCCGAAGCCCCAACCAAAGCACCAACAGGTTTTAATAAATTTTGCGGCAACACATTATAGGCAAAGAGGAAAAAAAGTCCGCCCATAATAATTCCGAGGAAATAAATATTTAAGGTCAATTTTTGGCTAAATAAATTAAGCATCATTCGCGATACATAATAAAGCACCAGCATGTTGAAAAGCAAATGAAAAAGGCCATAATGGATAAAACCATATGAAATGATACTCCATGGCTTAAAGATAAAATCGCCAACCTCTTTTGGTAATTCCAACCAATACAAAGGACTAGCAGTTTTGACAATCAGAGAAAGCAGTAGCCCTATTACAAAAATAGCCACGTTAATGCCGATAATTTTTTCAAGCACATTGAGTTGTCTCAATTTATCCTGAAGATCTTGATTTATTGAGGTCATCTATCCCAACGGTTTTTATTGAATTGCGTCTTTTTCCAATACCACATCATCAAGAATCCAGTCAACGCGCCACCAAGATGGGCAGCATATGCGGTATTACTCGGGCTAAAAAAGGATTGCCCTGTTACTGCCGAAATAAAGTCCAAAGCGATAATTCCCGGGATAAAATATTTGGCTTTTATAGGCACCGGCAAAAAGATAAGCATCAATTTTGATTCAGGAAACAACATACCGAAGGCCACTAAAACCCCCATAATAGCCCCTGAAGCACCGAGCATGGTCGAGTTAAAAATGTAAAACATACTTTGCAGCTCCTCTCTTTGTACGGCATTGACCCCGTTCATAATTTTCCCGGTACTCAATGTCTCATGGATTTGGGACGATGTAAATCCCGCTGATAGAATATTAGATTCTAAAGGTAAATATTGAATGTAATAGACCCCTAGCATAATTAAAGCTGCTCCTAAACCTGATGAAATATAAAAGAAAATAAACTTCTTAGCGCCAAATACTTGTTCAACAGCAGTACCAAACATCCATAAAGCGAACATATTAAATAAAATGTGCATAAAATCGCCATGCATAAACATGTGCGTGATAATTTGCCAAAACTGGAAGGCATCGTTCTTAGGGAAATGCAATGCGAATAATTCATCTAATACACCATTGTGCATGGTCATTTTAGCAATAAAAAATAATACATTGATAATGAGCAAATGCTTAACGGTATCTGTAATTCCTCTCATTCTTTTTAATCTTAACTTTAAATAAAATTACATAAATTTTCTATCAACTTCATCAATCGACATGGTAATAAATGTGGCTCTATTAGTTGGCGAAACCGATGGTTCCTTGCATGCAAATAGACTATTCACTAAATGTTCCTGCTCTAAATTTGATAAAGACTGTCCTGTTTTGATGGCCAAAGTCTTCGCCATGGATTTTGCCAGCAAATCAGTGGCGCTAAAATGGCTATCAGGCACTTCCTGCTCCACATCGCTTATAAGTTGTTCCAAAATAATGGAAACTTCGCTGTCCGGCACATTTATAGGAAGTCCTATAATTTCTACAAGTTCGTCGTCAATGGTTGAAAAAACAAAGCCTGTAGCTTCTAAATCTTCTTTTAATTGGTTCAAAATCGACAGCTCAGAACCTGTAAAATGCAATTGTAAAGGAAATAACAACTGTTGACTTACCGCCTCCTTAACTGTCATGCTTTTCAATAAGCCTTCATATAAAACCCGTTGGTGTGCTCTATGTTGATCAATCATCAACATTCCGGATTTTATGGTGCTGATGATGTATTTATTTTGAAACTGATAGGTACTTTGTGTGGTATCTGTGTATAATCCGCCGTCAAACAAAGACGTTTTTTCGGGTTCACTCTCAAATTCCACTTGACTAAACTCTTGCTTATCACGCGTGCCTTTGGATTCTAATCCCACATATAAACTATCCCAGTTGTTGGGCGTTTGTTTTCGAAATGCTGTGATTTGCTTGCCAGAGATGCGTTCTTCCCGAAACGGATTATAATCTCTATCGACTTCCACCGTTGGGGTTGAAGCGCCTTTATCTTTGTAATCATAAGGCGTATCCAGATTGGTGTCGTATTCAAAATCCAATACTGGCGCAATATTAAACTGCCCCAAACTGTGCTTCACCGACGATCTTAAAATAGCATAAAGCGTATGCTCATCATCAAACTTTATCTCCGTTTTTGTGGGATGGATATTGATATCAATCGATTTTGGATCGACCGTTAAATTTAAAAAATATATGGGATGATTGCCATCTTTGATCAAGCCTTCAAAAGCGGCGTTGATCGCATGATTAAGATATGGGCTTTTAATAAAGCGATTGTTGACAAAAAAGAACTGTTCTGTTTTGGTTTTTTTAGCAAATTCCGGTTTGCCCACAAATCCTGAAATGGTCAACACCTCCGTGGTTTCCTCAACGGGAACCAATTTTTCATTGGTTTTTGTACCAAAAATATGAAC
Source organism: Gelidibacter sp. (assembly GCF_053579655.1). NCBI lineage: Bacteria > Pseudomonadati > Bacteroidota > Flavobacteriia > Flavobacteriales > Flavobacteriaceae > Gelidibacter > Gelidibacter sp. Next base: position 122,117 of record NZ_JBMDWE010000004.1, read on the forward strand.
CACACGCTGGCGATAGTTGCTCTCCTGAAGATTGAAAACTTCGCTTCCATTATGGTACATCGCAAAGGCGATTTTTGGATGAGCCAGAGCCACACGATGAAATTCGTCAACAATATGGCGAAATTCGACCGTATTCGATTTTAAAAAGTTACGACGCGCGGGAATATTAAAAAATAAATGCTTTACAGCAATCGAAGTACCTGTTGGCGTAACCGTAACTTCTTGGGTTTTAATTTCACTGCCTTCAATGGCAATCAGCGTTCCAAGTTCGTCCGCATCTTGTTTTGATTTCAATTCGACATGTGCAATAGCGGCGATACTCGCCAATGCTTCCCCTCTAAAACCTTTGGTATTCAAACTGAACAAATCATCGGCTGATCGAATTTTAGAAGTGGCATGACGTTCAAAACTCAAGCGTGCATCCGTCGCACTCATACCTTTACCATTATCAATGACTTGGACCAGTGTTTTGCCCGAATCTTTAATAATTAATTTAATAGTAGTTGCATCAGCATCAATGGCATTCTCAAGTAATTCCTTGACCACAGAAGCAGGACGTTGCACGACCTCTCCTGCCGCAATTTGATTAGCAACATGATCTGGTAAAAGTTGAATAATATCTGACATTATTAGCCTTTTGGAAAGAATATGGACAAATCAAAACCTATTATTAACAGAAATATAAAAACTAAAATGCCAATAATAATGAGCGTTCGTCTGTTTGCTGCCGCATCAGGTGTGTTTTTATAATCGTCCCAAGCATTTATGAATTTACCTTTTAAACCCACCTTTGTGATGGTTTTTCTTTGGTCGTCAAATTTATGCTTGATTTCAAAAGGATTGCCTTCCCCTTGATAGTGACGCGGTACGTAATTGTATTTTTTGTTTTGACGTGTTTTAAAGATGCTCATAATTTCTAAATTTCGTAGTTACTTAAAACATACCAGATAACAATTACCATACCTAGAATAATAAGGAGAATAGGTAATGATGGCGTTTTCTTCTTACGCTGTGTCGTTTGACGCCATTGAGGATCAAAGTCATTTGATTTGTCCTTATGGTGTACTTTGAGATGTCTTGGTGTGTAACTGAAACGTTTAGGTTGACGCTGATTAAATAAATTCACTGTTGAATGTTTGCCTTTGTGAATTTCAAATGTACTCAAAATACGAGGAAAACCGATACTTTAACTGCTAAAAATTGTTAACGAAAAGCACGAATTTGGAAGTACTGACCGATGACCGATGACCGATGACCGATGACCGATGACCGATGACCGATGACCGATGACAGATGACCGATGACCGATGACAGATGGCCGATGGCCGATGACCGATCTACCTATCAGCCATCTGCGACTGTGACTGCAAACTGAAAAATGCCAACTGCCGACTGAACTACGCTTTCTGACGTAAAACCGCCATCTTAATAGCAGCTACTGCAGCTTCTACACCTTTGTTTCCATGCTTACCACCTGAGCGGTCGATAGATTGTTGCATGTCATTGTCAGTCAACACACAAAAGATAACAGGTGTGTCGTATAGAACATTAAGGTCTTTAATCCCAGAAGAAACGGCTTCACAAACAAAATCAAAATGTTTGGTCTCTCCTTGGATCACGCAACCTATGGCAATCACGGCATCCACTTTATGTTCCTGCATTTTTTTGCTACCATAAATGAGCTCATAACTACCTGGAACATGCCAGCTGATAATATTTTCAGACAATGCTCCGTGTTCAATCAATGTATCAACAGCACCTTTAAAAAGATTGTCTGTGATATTATTATTCCATTCTGAAACAACAATCCCAAACCGAAAGTCCTTCGCGTTTGGGATTGTGTTTTTATCGTAATCTGATAAATTCTGATTTTTTGTTGCCATTTTTTTACAAACTTGCTTGTGCTTTTCCTATAAACACATCAATATTAGCTGCTTCACTTGACGTTGGATACGTATCTTTAATGGTATTAAAATGCTCAAGAGCCTTTTTTGTTTTACCTAAATTCAATGCTACATTACCTGCTTTAAACAAAAACATTGGAGTCGTGTAGTCGTTTGTATTCATTTTTGCAGCGTTTTCGTAATAGCTCAACGCATCTTCAGGTTGGTTCAACTGTACAAAAGCGTCTCCAATTCTTCCTTTTGCAATAGGGCCTAACATTTTATCTTTAGTTGAAAAATTACCCAAATATTTCACAGTATTTTGGTAGTCATTCAAGCTATAATAAGCCATTCCAGCATAATAGTTAGCTAGGTTAGCTGCTGGTGTACCACTGTGTTCTTTAATAATATCCAACATACCATATTTTCCTTCACCTCCGTTTAGAGACAAGGTATATAAGGAATCTTTAGCTGTATTTCCATTAACGGCTTGCTCAAAATACTGTTGTGCTTTAAACATATCGTTCATTGCTTCACTAGCCTTAGGCTCTGCAACAAACTTGTTGTATCCCAAAAACCCTAAAACAACCACAGCAACAACTGCAATAGCACCAATAATATAATTTTGGTTTTTTACTGCCCATTCTTCCGTTTTAGAAGCGGTCTCGTCTAAAGTATTAAATACCTCAGCCGTTGTTGAGTTTGCTTCTAAAGCTTCAGTCTTTTCTTCCTGCGTTTTCGGTTTGAAACCTCTTTTCTTATAAGTTGCCATATCGTCATTATTAATGCGCCGCAAAATTATAATATTTATTGATATTTGAAAGGTAATTTTGTTATTTTTCAATAATTTGCGCATCCTTTCGCATTGTTGGAAAACAATCTGATTATAAAGCGAATATTTTACATGATTTTAAACTCACTTTCTTTACTAAATTACAAGAATTTTGATAGTCAAAACTTCACTTTTGATCAAAAGATCAATTGCTTTGTAGGCGCCAATGGCATTGGAAAAACCAACGTTTTGGATGCGATTTATCACTTGTCTTTCGGAAAAAGTTATTTTAATCCATTAGCTTCTCAGAACATCAGACATGGCGAGGATTTTTTTGTGATTGAAGGTGTTTTTGAAAAAGACGATCGTGAAGAAAAAATCGTCGTCTCACTAAAAAAGGGTCAAAAAAAAGTAATTAAGCGAAATTCTAAAGTTTATGAGAAATTGAGCGACCATATTGGGTTTATTCCAGCGGTCATTATTTCTCCTGCCGATAGAGATTTAATTATTGAAGGCAGCGAGACCAGACGGAAATTTATTGATAGTGTCATTTCGCAAAGCGATAAAAACTACCTCAACCAGCTTATCAACTACAATAAAGTGTTGCAACAGCGCAATGCCTTATTAAAATATTTCGCACTGAACAACACCTTTAATGCGCAAACCCTGGAAATTTACAACGAGCAATTGCATGGCTATGCCTCTGAAATATTTACCATCAGAAAAGCGTTTTTGGAAACATTTATTCCGATTTTCAAAGCACGCTACAATGCGATAAGCAATAACAACGAGCCTGTACATTTGAGTTATAAAAGCGATTTATTTGAAGAGGATTTAAACGTTCTTTTAAGAAAAAACATCAATAAAGATAAGGCCCTACAATACACCTCGGTCGGCATTCACAAAGACGATTTGAATTTTGAGATTGATGGTTTTCCGATTAAAAGATTTGGTAGCCAAGGACAACAAAAATCGTTTTTGATCGCCTTGAAATTGGCACAATTTGATTTTATAAAACAAAAAAGTGGCTTCTCCCCGATTTTGCTTTTGGATGATATTTTTGATAAATTAGATGAAAATCGCGTGGCGCAAATTTTAGAACTGGTCGACAACAAAAATTTTGGACAGCTTTTTATTAGTGATACACACGCCGATCGCACCGAAAACATTATCAAACAAGTGCATCAATCTTATAAAATATTTAAATTGAAATAACTTACAAATTTAAAATTCCAAATCCCAGAGACTCTTTAAAATGAAAGTACTTTTGAAGTTTGGTACTTGATTTTTGAAAATTAAATGATTGACATCTTATGAAAAAATATATAATTTTAGTTTTTAGCTTAATTTTCCTGAACTGTTCGAATGATCCAAATTCATTTGTCAAACATTTGAACGGTTATTGGGAAATTGATGAAGTGACCTTAGCCGATGGTTCCAAACGCGATTACAACTATAACGATACGGTCGATTATTTTAATATTTCCGACAGTTTAACAGGCTTTCGAAAAAAACTAAAACCAGGTTTCGATGGGACTTACACAACTTCTGACGATGCTGAAAGTCTAAAGTTAAAAATAGAGAATGACAGTCTGCATATTTATTATTCCACACCTTTTTCTGAATGGAAAGAAACGGTTTTAAACGCCACGGAAGATCAACTTTTAATCATCAATGATCAACACATAAAGTATCTTTACAAGCGCTTTGAGCCTATAAATGTGAACGAATAATCTCCAAAATTGTAAAAAACTTGGTTCCAAAGAACAATTAACAACTTCTAAAATGGCAAAACGTACTAAAGACAACCTCTCCATCAGTGATCTCCTTAAAGAATTTGTGGACTCCAACAAGCTCCAAACAGGTTTGGACAAAGTAAACGTTCAAGACGCATGGGCACAAATGATGGGGAACGGCGTCAACAATTACACAACGGCCATCCAATTGGAACGCGATACACTTTATGTACAGCTCAGCTCGAGCGTTCTTCGGGAAGAACTCAGTTATGGCACCGAGAAAATCATTGCCATGCTGAACGAGTCGCTTGGCAAAGAAGTCATTAAAAAGCTGGTACTTCGTTAAATGAGAGCAGCCTGGACCGAACTGCTGTGTTTTTGATTCCATTTTTAGCGATTTTTTTATCAAAAAATAGCGGTGTTGTTGCCTTTGGACGGGAGTTCATTTATATTGCTTTTAATTACAGGTCTTATTGGCGGCATTGCGGCAGGAGTCTCAGCTCTATTAGGAAAACAATGTAGCTTACTGGTTAATAGAGAGCAGCTGTTATAACCGCTCTTTTTTTTTGACCGATTTTTTCTCAAACGAAATAATACTGAATTATATTGTTAATAATCGGAATTAGGAATTGAATTGGTATGGCTATAATAGCCATATAACTGTGCAACCTGCTGATTTGAAATGATGAAAGAAAATTTACGCGAAAAAAATATTCAAAAGAATTTTGTCCAAAATGTAATTTGTATTCTTTTTGGAACTATCTTTGACTTATTATATACAATTAATTTAATATTTATTACAATGAGTAAAGGAACAGTAAAATTTTTCAACGATGCTAAAGGCTTCGGTTTTATCGTAGAAGAAGGAAACAACAAAGAACATTTTGTTCACATTTCAGGTTTAATTGACGAGATTCGTGAAGGCGATGACGTTGAATTCGATCTTACAGAAGGGAAAAAAGGATTAAACGCAGTTAACGTAAAAGTTATCTAATATATAAGCTTTTTTAATGATAAAGCCCTGCAACACTAGTTGCAGGGCTTTTTGTTTCAATGAGATCTCCAGCAAAAAAAGCCTGGAATTATATCATTCCAGGCTTTTTTATAGGTATTGCATTGATTTATCATGTTGAGATTTAAATCCTAGATCAAAATAAAACACAAAAGCCTGTATTCTATTATCTTTTAGTCTAGTCTCTAACGTCTAAAGCCAAAGCTGTCTAATCTCTTAATTAGAACATATCTCTTCCAGCAAAATGAAAAGCGCTTTCAATAGCAGCATTTTCATCACTGTCACTTCCGTGAACTGCGTTTTCACCAACAGAAGCTGCGAACAGTTTACGAATGGTTCCTTCAGCTGCATCAGCAGGGTTTGTTGCACCGATCAAAGTTCTGAAATCTTCAACCGCATTTTCTTTTTCTAAAATTGCAGCAACAATTGGTCCGCGTGTCATAAATTCCACCAACTCGCCGTAAAAAGGTCTTTCGCTATGAACAGCATAAAACGCCTGTGCGTCAGCAGTAGTCATTTGTGTTAATTTTAATGCTACGATTCTAAAACCTGAAGCATTGATTTTTTCTAATATTGCGCCAATATGTCCTTTTTCGACTGCATCTGGCTTAAGCATTGTAAACGTTCTATTAGTTGCCATATTTGTAATTTAATTAATTCTGATTACTATTATTTTCATTATTTGGTCCCTCCAAACTGATCCCCTTTCAGCGATTCGCCTTTTACAAAGCGCTTTTAAATTTCGTGCAAAAGTAAGGCATTTATAAGTAAAAACCATATTATGGATATTAAAAAATTGTATCTTCGCAGGCTATGACAGAACAAGATATTAAAGAAATTAAGGCCTTATTAGCGACGACAAAACACATCGTCATTGTCCCACACAAAAATCCTGATGGAGACGCGATGGGCTCTACCCTTGGTCTTTGCCACTATCTTATAAAGAATTATCATCAAGCGACCGTTGTTGTCCCAAATGATTATCCTGATTTCCTGAAGTGGCTACCAGGCCATGAAGATGTCATCATTTACGAATCTGATAAATCCAATGCAGAAAATCTGATCGAAAAAGCGGATATCATCTTTACCTTAGATTTTAACGCATTTCATCGCGCTGGCGACATGGAATTGCCTTTGGCCAATTCAAAAGCGATCAAAATCATGATTGACCATCATCAACAACCAGATCACTATGCTAAATATATGTATAGTGATGTCGGCATGAGTTCTACTTGTGAAATGGTCTACCATTTTATAAGCAAGCTTGGCGATGTTGACGCTATCGATGGAGCCATGGCGACATGCCTTTACGCTGGTATTTTAACCGATACTGGATCTTTTAGATTTCCGTCGTCAACAAGCACCACGCACTTGGTAGCCGCCTATTTGATCGATAAAGGCGCTAACCATTCTGAAATTTATAACGCCATATACGATACCAATAGTTATGAACGTTTACAACTTTTAGGAGTTGCCCTTAATAATTTGAAAGTACTTCCGGAATATAAAACAGCATATATTACCCTATCGCAAGAAGAACTGAATGCTGGTAACTTTAGAAAAGGAGATACTGAAGGCTTTGTAAACTATGGACTTTCTATCAAAGGTGTCATTTTTGCAGCTATTTTTATTGAACACAAACAGGAAGGCATCATTAAAATATCTTTGCGAAGCGAAGGCGATTTTTCAGTGAACGAATTCTCCCGTGAAAACTTTGAAGGCGGTGGCCATACTAACGCTGCTGGTGGTAAAAGTGACCTCAGTTTAAATGATACAGTTGAAAAATTTATTAGTATATTGCCACGCTATAAACACACCCTAAATCCATGACAAGAGCCTTTCTTTTCATCTTAATATTAGCCGTTGGCCTCAGCAGTTGCAAGTCTCCTGAAGCCAGAAAACCAATTTCTCAAAAGTCGGGATCCTTTATAAAAATATCAGCAGAACGCAACAAAAAGCTGAATGCAAAAGAGTTTACGCAGATTCAGAATATCATCAAACAAGATACCTCAAAAAAATATATTGCTTCAGAAAGTGGCTTTTGGTACTATTATAACACGAAAGTTGAAAAAGACACCATAACGCCTTCCTTTGGCGACATTGTCAACTTTGATTATGATGTCAAAGATTTTAATGGCAATGATATCTATTCAGATGAAGAGATCCGTCCACGGGATTATGCCATGGATCAGCAAGAAATCTTTACAGGACTTAGAGAAGGTTTAAAACTAATGAAGCCGGGTGAAACCGTTACTTTTTTATTTCCTTCCCAAAAAGCTTATGGTTACTATGGTGACAAAAACAAAATTGGCACCAACACTCCAGTAATTTGCGAAGTGACCGTAAATTCAATAATTCAAACCAAAAACGAATAAACTATGCGAATGATTAAAAAGGCTCTTGGCCTCGTATTACTAATGGTCCTTGTTACTGCAACGGCTTGCAAAGACAAATATCCAGATTTAGAAGATGGATTGTATGCTGAAATTATTACCAACAAAGGCACGATGGTACTTCGTCTGGAATATGAAAAAGCACCTATTACCGTTGCGAATTTCGTGTCGCTAGCCGAAGGCACAAACACGCTTGTGGATAGTATGCACATTGGTAAAAAATATTACAATGGCTTAACTTTTCACAGAATTATTGATGAATTCATGATTCAGGGTGGAGATCCAACAGGCACTGGAAGCGGAAGCCCAGGATACAAATTTAACAATGAAATTTCTGAAGATTTATTACACGACAAAGTAGGAACTTTAGCGATGGCCAATTCAGGTCCAAACACTAACGGCAGCCAGTTTTATATTACCGAAGTTCCGACGCCATTTTTAGATGGTGCCTATAATGTATTTGGATACATCGTCTTAGGTGAAGATGTACTCCATACGATAGCTGGCCTTGAAACCACAAAACCAGGCGACAAACCAGTAGAGCCAGTTATTATGGAAGAAGTCAATGTCATCAGAAAAGGAAAAGACGCTAAAAACTTTGATGCTCCAAGTATTTTCAAAAACCATTTTGCAGATGCTGAAAAAGTTGAAAAAGAACGTCTTGCCAAACAAGAAGAAGCTGAAAAGGAGAAAGCAGAAAAAATCGCAGCAGCTGCTGCAGATATGAAGCCAGCATTAGATACTTATGAAGGCAAATCAAAAACCTTGGCTTCTGGTTTAAAAATGTACAACATCACAAAAGGATCTGGTGCAAAACCAAAAAATGGCGAAACAGTAATGCTTAATTACGAAGGCTATTTTACGGACGGACGTCTTTTTGACAGTAACGTAAAAACTGTTGAAGAGCATTACGGCATGTACAATCCACAAAAAGATGAGGCGCAAATGTATAACCCAATGCCAATGCCAATCAGCCCCGATGCACAAATGATTCCAGGTTTTAAAGAAGCAGTCAACCAAATGCAGGTTGGCGACAAATCATACTTCTATTTACCATCACATTTGGCGTATGGAGAACGTGGTAATCGCATGATTGCACCAAATACAGATTTGATTTTTATTATTGATATGGTGGAAATACAAAAGTAAATCTTTGAAATTCCAAAAATATAAATTCCAATAATTATAGCGGAATAAGAAAACAAAAAAGCAGCTTTGAGAAATCTTAAAGCTGCTTTTTTTATAACTATTTCTATTAATAATAAGAACTCAAATTTTCATTCCGAATCTATTTTTCCAAAAAATATATTACTAGATTATCAATGCCATTTTGGATTTTGGAATTTAGAAATTGGAATTTCAATCCCCTTACTTTTTTGGAATGTTCTTCAAAATCTCCAATACAAATTTCCAGTATTTTTGTGCAGATGAAATTTGCGCACGTTCATCCGGAGAATGCGCTCCTTTGATATTAGGGCCAAAACTAATCATGTCCATCTCTGGATAATTCTGTCCTAAAATACCACATTCCAAACCGGCATGACAAGCGGCCACATGAGCGTCCTTACCATTCATTTTGGTATATAACTCCGATAATACCTTTAAGATTTTCGAATCCATATTAGGTTTCCACCCTGGGTAATCACCATCAAATTCCACATCACAACCCGTTAGTTCAAACGTAGCCCGTAACATATTCGCCAAGTCCCATTTTGAAGTTTCAACAGATGAACGCGTCAAACAAGCAATCGTGATATTGCCATCCTTAACAATAACTCTTGCAATATTATTTGAGGTTTCCACCAAACCTTCAATGTATGGACTCATTCTGTAAACACCATTACAAGCTGCATAGATTGCTCTGGTCAAACCTTCTTGAACTCCTAAATCCATCATCTTTTCTGGAGTCTCTATTTTGCTGATCTCAATCGTCAAATTAGGTTCCAAAGTTTTATATTCGGTTTTGATATCGTCGATGACCTCTTCCATTTCCGTATGAAAAGCGGCTTCATTCATCGTGTCAATCGCTACAATCGCGTTGCTTTCCCTTGGAATGGCATTACGCAAACTGCCGCCATCAATTTCAGAAATACGCAATCCGAAGTTTTCAAAACCATCAAAAAGCAAACGGTTCATCAACTTGTTGGCATTCCCAAATCCTTTATGGATATCCATTCCGGAGTGACCACCTTGCAAGCCTTTTACCGTGATTTTATAACCTGTTTTAAACTCAGGTGTTTCTTCTTCCTGATACGTTCTTGTGGCAGTCACATCAACACCTCCAGCGCATCCAACACCAATTTCGTCATCTTCTTCGGTATCCAAGTTCAAAAGAATATCGCCTTGCAACAAACCGCCTTCCAATCCTTTGGCGCCCGTCATTCCAGTTTCTTCATCAATCGTAAATAGCGCTTCAATAGCAGGATGCGGAATGTCCGTACTTTCCAAAATGGCCATAATGGTGGCAACACCGATACCATTGTCAGCACCCAACGTTGTACCCTTTGCCTTTACCCAGTCGCCGTCCACATACATTTCAATCCCTTGAGTATCAAAATCAAATTGCGTATCGTTATTTTTTTGGTGGACCATATCCAAATGCGATTGCATGACCACAATTTGACGGTCTTCCATCCCTGAGGTCGCAGGCTTTTTGATGATGACATTGCCTACTTTATCTTCAAAAGTTTCCAATCCTAATTTCTGACCGAAATCCTTTATAAAAGCAATTACACGTTCTTCTTTTTTTGAAGGTCGCGGTATGGCATTTAAATCGGCAAATTTATTCCAAAGCACTTTTGGCTCTAGTTGTCTTATTTCTGTATTCATATGTAGATGTTTATTATTTTTTTAATGGTCATATGTATTTCGCAATTTTCCATTCATGTATGTGGACGAATTTTGGTCATGCTCATTTCATAAGTCTGAATTATGTTGTTCTACAAAGGTAGGGATTCATGGATGTTTTATAAAACAATTTTCTATTTTTGAGGCATGCGCAAACACACAAAACTTATTATTGCCCTTTCTCTGATACTTCAAATATTGCTCATAAAAGTATTGGCAAATTTTCCTGGATTAGTTGAGACCTATTATAGCAACGGCATTTACAAATGGATTTCCAAAGTGATGCATTTTGTCTTTGGATGGATTCCCTTCTCGGTGGGAGATATTCTATACACCATAGCAGGAATTTATATCATCAGATGGATTTTCATGAACAGGAAACGCCTGAGAAAAGACACAAAAAACTATATTTTAGATATCCTATCGGCAGTTTCCATAGCTTATTTTGCATTTCACATCCTTTGGGCTTTCAATTATTACCGATTGCCATTACATGCATCATTAAAAATAGAAAACGATTATTCCACCGCGCAATTGGTGAAATTTACTGAAGATTTGATTCTTCAAACTAACGTCATTCATGGCATCATCGAAAAAAACGACACGACTAAAGTTGTGATGCCTTATACCAAAAAAGAACTTCTTAAACTCACACCCAAAGGCTATGACCAACTCGCCAAGGAATATCCACACCTTGCCTATTGGCCAAGTAGCTTAAAGCGCTCCATTTATAGTTTGCCCTTAACCTATATGGGGTTTAGTGGCTATCTGAACCCATTTACTAATGAGGCACAAATTGACGGACTTATTCCAACCTACAAATATCCGACCACCGCAAGTCATGAAATTGCGCATCAATTGGGCTATGCGGCCGAGAATGAGGCCAATTTTATTGGTGCTTTGGCCGCCATGAAACATGAGAATATTTATTTTAATTACTCTGGATATTCATTCGCTTTGCGTCATTGTCTAAATGACATCTATCTCAGAGATCCTGTGAAATATGAAGAACTCTTAATGAAAGTGAATATTGGAATTCTAAAAAACTATGAAGAATCACGATTGTTCTGGAAATCCTACGAAAACATTTCTGAGGTCTTCTTCAAAAATACCTATAGCGGTTTCTTAAAAGCAAATAACCAAAAAGGAGGTATTGAGAGCTACAGTTATGTGGTGGCTCTTTTAGTCAACTATTTTGAAACGCATCCCTTATGAAACGTTAAAAATTTCTTAATACACTACTCCATAGTCCATATTTTTTATCTTTAGAACTCATTTTTCTAACTAACTACAACCGTATGATTAAATCATTTTTGACCCTCATGACGTTTATGTGCAGTTTTTCGATGCTTGCACAAGACTATTTCCCTAAAAACGATGGTGTTACAGCTAAAAACACCAATTACACCGCAATTACAAATGCCAAAATTTATGTCACGCCCACTCAAATCATTGAGAAAGGAACTTTGCTTATTAAGGATGGCAAAGTAGTCGCAACAGGAACCTCGGTAACCATTCCGAAAAATGCGACGCAAATTGATGCTTCAGGAAAAAGCATCTACCCGTCTTTTATTGACATGTATTCAGACTTTGGAATTGAAAAACCAAAACGTCAAGCGGGCGCCGGAAGAAGTTCCCAATATGACGCCTCGCGTTCAGGATTTTACTGGAATGATCACGTCATGCCAGAAAACAACGCCATTGACCAATTCAAGTACGATCCCAAAAAAGCGGAAGATTTGATCAAAGCTGGTTTTGGAGTTGTCAACACACATATCCAAGATGGAATTGTACGCGGAACGGGGACTTTAGTGGCCCTGAATTCTTTTGACGACAATGGCATGCGAGTTTTGGACACCAAATCTGCACAATACCTTTCATTTACTAAAAGTGTTACTTCCAATCAAGCTTATCCATCCTCAATCATGGGAAGTATGGCTTTATTGCGTCAATTCTATTATGATGCTGATTGGTATGCCAAGGGCAACTCAAAAACAAAGGACCTTTCTATCGAAGCCTTGAACAACAACAAATCTTTGGTTCAAATTTTCGAAGCAGGCAGTAGAGCTAATAGTTTGCGCGCTGATAAAGTGGGCGATCTTTTCAATATCCAATATGTTATTTTAGGTGGTGGCGATGAATATGAGCGTATGGCGGAAATTAAAGCCATGAATGCCCCGATGATTATCCCAATCAACTTCCCTGATGCCTATGATGTAGAAAATGCATTTTTAGCCTCTACACTTTCAGTGCACGATATGAGAGCATGGAACCAAAAACCGACCAATCCAAAATTATTGGCCGATAATAATGTGACCTTTGCATTAACTACTTACAGTTTAAAATCGCCAAAGGATTTTAAAGCTAACTTAATGAAAGCGATTGACGCAGGACTTTCCAAAGAAAAAGCATTGGAAGCTTTAACAACTATTCCAGCGCAGCTTTTAGGAAAATCTGATAAAATTGGAACTTTAAAAAATGGTAATTACGCGAACTTCTTAATTACTTCTGGAGATATTTTTGACAAGAAAACCACCCTTTTTGAAAACTGGGTTCAAGGTCAAAAAAACACCATTGAAAACAGAAACATTGTTGACATTACTGGGAAATATGAGTTTTCTCTTGCTGGTGAAGCTTATGAAATGACCCTTTCGGGAGAATTAAACAAACTGAAATCAGATATCACTTCCAACAACAAAAAACGAGGCACAAAAATATCTTATGCAGACGATTGGGCAAATATTGCTTTTACAACTCAAGATAGTACAAAACAAGAATTTATCAGAATTATCGCCAACGTCGATGCCAATAAAAATCTGACCGGAAAAGCATTTATGCCCAATGGAACAGAGATGAGCTTTTTTGCGAAACAAACCGATGCCAAAAAAGATGGCACAGCTGAGAAGAAAGACGATGCTGATGCGGACAAAACAGATGCCAATGCTTTAGTTTCGCCAATCACCTTTCCTAACAATGGTTATGGTTTTGAAACCTTGCCAAAAGCTGAAACTTTACTATTTAAAAACGCAACCGTTTGGACGAGTGAAAAAGATGGCATCTTGCAAAACACAGATGTACTTATCAAAAACGGAAAAATCGCAAAAATCGGTAAAAATCTATCGGAAAGTGGCGCTCAAGTCATTGATGCTACTGACAAGCACTTAACTGCAGGTATTATCGATGAGCATTCGCATATTGCAGCAGCTTCAGTCAACGAAGGCGGACATAATTCTTCCGCAGAGGTGACCCTTGAAGATGTATTGGACGATACCGATATTAATCTCTACAGAAATTTAGCAGGTGGTGTCACGACGATTCAAATTTTACACGGATCTGCAAACCCAATTGGAGGTCGCTCGGCCATAATTAAACCAAAATGGGGATATGCTGCAAAAGATTTGATTTTTGAGCACAGCCCAAAGACCATCAAATTTGCCTTAGGTGAAAACGTAAAACAATCCAACTGGTCTGGTGGCAGATTCCCACAAACGAGAATGGGCGTCGAGCAGGTTTATATTGATTATTTCACGAGAGCGAAAGCGTATCAACTTGATAAAAAAAGTGGCAAGCCATACCGCAAGGATATCGAAATGGAGACCCTTGTCGAAATTCTAGAAGGTAAACGCTATATCAGCTGTCATTCTTATGTACAAAGTGAAATTAATATGCTAATGAAGGTGGCTGATCAGTTTAACTTTAAAATCAATACGTTTACCCACATTTTGGAAGGCTATAAAGTAGCTGATAAAATGCATGAACGGGGCATCGGAGGTTCAACTTTCGCCGATTGGTGGGGTTACAAATTTGAAGTTAACGATGCCATCCCTTATAATGCTGCCATAATGCACAATGTAGGCATCACAGTTGCCATTAATAGTGATGATGCTGAAATGAGCCGCCGATTAAATCAGGAAGCTGGTAAAACGGTTAAATATGGTGGTGTTAGTGAAGAGGAAGCTTGGAAATTTGTGACGTTGAATCCTGCAAAATTATTACATATTGATGATCGTGTGGGCAGTATTAAAGTTGGCAAGGATGCCGATGTGGTGTTGTGGACAGACCATCCGCTTTCTATTTATGCTAAAGCCGAAAAAACCATTATTGAAGGTGTTACCTTTTTTGATTTAAAACGTGATGAAATGATCAGAGAGAAAGTCAAACTGGAAAAAAGCCAATTGATCAATGAAATGTTACAGGCCAAAAATAAAGGTTTGAAAACACAGCCTATCAAAAAGACAGAAAAGGAACTGATGCATTGTGACTCGGAGTAGTTTCCAGTCTTCAGTCTTCAGTCTTCAATTGGCAGTCGGTAGACGGTAGAAAAAACAAATCTTTAACTAAATCATAATAAGATTCCCTCCTTCGAGGGAATGAAAATAAGTTTATATGAAAAACAACCTATATATATTCATCATCGCTTTGTGTACCACCTTTGGGTTTGCACAACAAACACCAGCGTCAAAACAATCCAAACCGATTGCGATTACTGGTGCAACCGCCCATTTAGGTAATGGCAAGGTTGTCGAAAATAGTCTGATCATTTTTAAGGATGGTAAATTGACTACTGTGTCCAGTGGATCTCAGACGGATCTTTCTGGAATGGAAGTTATCAATGCCAAAGGCAAACACGTCTATCCAGGTTTTATCGTGCCTTCATCTACTTTAGGTCTGGCAGAAATAGATGCCATAAAAGCTTCCGTAGATGACAGCGAGATGGGAGAAATGAATCCGCACATCAGAAGTATTATTGCATATAATGCGGAATCGAAACTTGTGGAATCTATGCGCCCAAATGGTGTTCTGTTGGGACAGATTGTTCCAAAAGGTGGTCGTATTTCAGGAACCTCATCGGTTGTTCAATTTGACGCATGGAACTGGGAAGATGCTACCGTTAAAGTGAATGACGGCATTTACATGAACTGGCCAAGTAGCTTTAGTCGTGGCAGATGGTGGCTGGGTGAAGATGCAGGATTAAAGATTAACGATAAATACAGCGAGCAAGTGGCCGAAGTGACATCATTCTTCAATGAGACCAAAGCGTATGCTGCAGGAGACAAAGCGACGGTTAACTTACCGTATGGCGCTACTCAAGGGCTTTTTGATGGTTCTAAAAAACTATACATCAATGTTAATGATGAAAAAGGTATTACTGATGCCATTTATTTTGCAAAAAACAATAAGGTTCAACATTTGGTCATTGTTGGCGGTAGTGAATCTTATAAAGTAGCCGATTTATTTAAAGAACATAACATTCCTGTGATCGTTCAGCGTGTTCACTCGCTTCCAAATCAAGAAGATGACGACTATGATATGCCTTATAAACTAGCGTCATTATTAGTTAAAAAAGGTGTTTTGGTAGCTTTAAACGCAAACGGAGACATGGAGCGTATGAGCTCTAGAAATCTTCCATTTTACGCAGGAACAACTGTTGTATATGGATTGGATAAAGAAGAAGCCCTAAAATTGATCACGTCCAATACTGCAAAAATCTTAGGCATCGACAAAGATTATGGCACCTTGGAAGAAGGTAAAAGCGCAACATTATTTATCAGTGAAGGCGATGCTTTAGACATGCGTACCAATCAACTTACCCACGCATTCATTGACGGACGTTTAGTGAGTTTAGAAACAAATCAAACAGAGCTTTGGAATCGTTATGATGAGAAGTATAAAGCGCAAAAATAATTAGAGGGCTGGAAGCTGGATGCTCGAAGCCTGAAGGAAGAAATTCAAATCGAAGTTGAAATTGAAGTTAAAACTCTAAATAAAACTTTTCTAATTAAAAAAATCTGTCAATCCTAATTTAGGGAGCGACAGATTTTTTTGTTTGGATTTTCACCTAAAGGAATTAAAAGATTACTTTCCATTTCTCACAAATTGAATCTTTATACTTAATACTTTGTACTCCCCGTTATATAACTACTGAATTAACTCACCACCTTCAGGTCTGCCATAAACTCTAATATCCATCTTAACCGTGGTCAACATGGGGCTAACAAATTTAACCTCATGATTTGGAGTCGTTGGTCTATTGTTTTCAACATTGTACCAAACCATAGTTTCTGGCAACAACATGCCTTCAACCTCTTGCCAATTGCTGTATTTGATAAAATGCCATTCGTTGCTTTTTTCATTTTCAGCATTCGCACCTTTATAGGCCAACCAAGTCATCTGATGGGAATCGGCATCATAATATAAAATATATTCATCATTGGAAGAAACGCCAACGCCATTTTCGTAGGATATTTGAATCCCAGGATAAGTTTTACCATCAAAAGTTAAAGAATCAGCTTCGGCGTACATCGTTCCATCATCAGCTAAAACAAAAGGCATCGCATAAAAATAGAACATCAAATTATAGTAAGATTCTGGGTTACCTTTAAAAACAGTGTTATCCTTATTTTTCGTCCACAGAACTTCCCCATCAAATCCAATGGTGTTTTTGGGCATTTCTATAAGTGCGTAGCGGTCTTTTAAATCGGTAGTGGTAATTTCATAACCTCCAGGTTTTTCAACCGAAAACTCTAAAGTTTCCATTTCATTCCAAGCATCAATTCCACCATGGGCATCAAAAACTTCAGTTAAATTTTCAGGATAGACCCTTGTAATGACATCGAGTTCTTCTTCAATATAAGGTTCGGTCTCTGTTTGAGTTTCAGCGTTTTTGTCTTTACAAGAAGCCATAATGACAAGTGCTAGTGATAAATAAATAATTTTTCTCATAAGTGATTGGTTTAGATTTCCTCAAAACGGAAATCAGTTTTGATAAGTTTAAAGTTCAACGACAAATTCTTTCTAAAATTACATAAAAACAAATTACGAAGGCTATGATCAATTTCTTCATCCCAAGGTAATAAGTTTTAAGCATAAATTTGTCCGTCCTATCGCACCGCGCTAGGCAGTCACAAGGTCGAGTTCGTCGATTATTCATTAAATAAAATCGTTGTTGTCCGATTAAAGTTGCATTGATCTTCTAAGAATCGTAATCAACAAAGGTCTTTCAACGTTTTTGATCCTGAACATCCTTCATTTCTCGGTTTTTGAAAACTATTGGTAAAACATCATAATCCATTCTATTTATGAATTTCACCGCCCATATTTTCAATTAATTACGTGTTTAGTCTTTGTTCTTGGTTCTATCAGCGGAGCGGTCTTAATTCTTTTCCGGACAATAGTGATATAAAATATTTGTGCTAAATTATTCGTGCCAATGAGTGAAATTAACTTCTCAAAAGGAATATTGTTTTTAATGGATCTCGTTTGTCAATTTCTCTATAATGCAACAATTCTTAGTTCATATTGAGTAAATTTGCGGAAGCAAAATACTACTCATCTGTGAATAAAGAAATAACAAGCGTTCAAAACCCTTACATTAAAGAGCTTTATCTGCTCAAGGAAAAATCAAGGGATCGCAAAAAATCAGGATTGTTTTTAATTGAAGGGGCACGCGAAATCGAATTAGCGTTAAAAGGGAACTATCAGTTGGAAACCATTTTGTATTATCCTGAAATATTTTCAGAAGCACAGGTAAATAGCCTAAAATCTGCGCAAACAAAAATCATCCAAATCTCCAAAGACGTCTATCAAAAATTGGCGCACCGAGATACTACTGAAGGCATCATTGCTGTAGCCAAAACAAAATCTCACGATTTAAACAATATCAAGTTTAAGTCTGAAAATCCTTTGATTTTGGTAGCCGAAGCTCCAGAAAAACCCGGAAACATTGGTGCCATTTTGAGAACAGCAGATGCCGCTAATGTAGATGCGGTAATCATTGCCAACCCCAAAACAGATTTATACAATCCTAATATCATCCGAAGTAGTGTGGGCTGTATTTTTACAAATCAGATTGCCACAGGATCAACTTCTGAAATTATTTCATTTTTGAAGGGAGAAAATATTGCTATCTATTGCGCTGCTTTACAAACTTCTGAACTTTATACTACTCAAGATTTCACCAAAGCTACTGCGATCGTAATGGGTACTGAAGCCACGGGATTGAGTGCTGAATGGCTGGAGCAATCCACTCAAAATATCGTCATTCCGATGCAAGGCGAAATTGATAGTATGAATGTATCTGTGGCTGCGGGAATCCTTATTTTTGAAGCAAAAAGACAGAGAAACTTTAAATAATATTCACTCGCAGAAGCGCTAAGACGCAAAAGATAAACTATCAATATCTTGACTGCCGATTGAACACTGCATACTGAAGACTAAAAAACATGAATTCCACTACTCTTTTCTACATCATAATTGCCATCATTATCATCGATTTTCTGGTTGATAAAATACTGGATGCTCTAAATGCTAAACGTTATAATGATCCTATTCCTGAGGAACTAAAGGATGTTTATGATCAAGAGGAATATCAGAAATCACAACGTTATAAAACTACCAACTACAAATTTGGCTTGATCACCACAACATTTTCTTTGGTATTGACCTTAGTGTTTTTAGGATTGAATGGTTTTGAATTTGTCGATAACATCGCACGAAGTTATAGCGACAATCCCATCATCATCGCGCTCATCTTTTTTGGAATCATCATGTTGGGAAGTGATATTCTCAGCACCCCTTTTTCCTATTACCAAACCTTTGTGATCGAGGAGCGTTTCGGATTTAATAAAACCACCAGAACCACCTTTATTTTGGACAAACTCAAAGGTTTACTCATGATGGCAGTTGTTGGCGGTGGACTTTTAGCATTGATAGTGTGGTTTTATCAGGTAACAGGAACTTACTTTTGGTTGTATGCTTGGGCATTGGTTGCCGTGTTTAGCATTTTCACCAATATGTTTTATGCGCGACTCATTGTTCCTTTATTCAATAAACAAACACCATTGGAAGCTGGCCAATTAAGGGATCAAATTTCAGATTACGCCAATTCCGTTGGATTTAATCTTGATAAAATATTTGTGATCGATGGTTCCAAACGTAGCACCAAAGCTAATGCTTATTTCTCAGGATTTGGAAGAGAGAAACGCGTAACCCTTTATGATACTTTGGTCAGTGATTTGGATAACGAGGAAATTGTCGCTGTATTGGCTCATGAGGTCGGACACTACAAAAAGAAGCATATTATTTTTAATCTGATTGCCTCCTTATTACTGACAGGATTAACGCTTTTTATCTTGTCTATATTTATTTCAAATCCGCTTTTATCCAATGCACTTAGTGTGGATAGCCCTAGTTTTCATGTGGGCTTAATCGCTTTTGGATTGCTCTACTCGCCTATTTCAGAACTGACTGGATTTGTCATGAATCATTTCTCACGCAAATTTGAATATCAAGCCGATGATTATGCGAAAAACACTTATAAAGCTGAACCTTTAGTCAGTTCGTTAAAAAAACTTTCAAAAAACAGTTTGAGCAATTTAACACCACATCCTGCTTATGTTTGGGTGCATTACTCACATCCAACGCTTTTGGAGCGGGTTAGGAATTTAAGGAAGTAGCATTAAGTTGGACTTCCAAACTATTTTCAAGTTGAAAAACGGAATATTTTAAAGGATTAACTATTTTTACATTCAACGACATGCGACCAATGTGACAGATTTTTTCACATGAAATACGCTTTCTTTTGGAACACTACTTTTTTATAAAAATGACATGAGATTTCATACTATAATTTCAGAATTTAGAGATAAGCTTGAAAGTAGCCGAGATCAAGAAAAGATAACTCATGTTGAAATTGCAGCATTTTACAACAAACTCAACAACTTCGATCTTAAATTTGTTTTATTCTCAAAATATTACCGGAAATACATCGATAATCTCAATCGATTAAAACCTCAGCCAGAAGACAAAAATCCTGACTTAACTCTTTTGCGAGTTGCGTTGGCGGAGAACGAGTGGAAACCGACCACTCCTTTTGCTATATTTATTCACCATTTAAAATATGACAATAAGGTCACATCCAAACCTTTTATTGCCTACCAAAAAAGACAGAACCGAAAGAAACTAAACGCGCCTGCAACAAAGGTTAAGGAAGTTGAAAAACCAAAAAAATCTGAGAAATGGACTCGGGTTCCAATTCCAAGACATCATCCTCCAAGAAAACTACAATAAGTTTTTTTGAATTGTCTTCTGTGGAAGATTGGTTCGCTTTGCCTTTATTGGTGTTTTCTGCCGACCGTTTACAAATAGTTTTGCATTCTATCTTTGCCACTGTTGGTGTTTTACACCAACAGTTACCAAATGTTAGTTCATTCAATTGCTTGCTTAATTAAAAAAGCAATCAAATTCCTCCTAAGTTTTTCACTATCTAAACCTTAAAACGGCAAGGCAATGGATCCCGGATTTACAAATTCCTTGGTATAAGGATTTTCGAGAAAGCTCAGTGGTGGCTTTTGAGGCATTAAAATATCATCCCTTTCAATCCCATAAACCTGCCAATAGTTGGAGAGCAATTGGGCAAATACATCCTGATCCCATAAACCAAAAACTGGTGGTTTTCCATTGGTGTCAACTTCTATAGTAATTCCATGGTCTAGGTTTTCAATTTTGTATTGCGGTGTGTATTGCAGAATATAATCTGAATAATGAAACCTCGCATATAATTCTTCGAACTGTACGGGATGCAACACATGACCTTCAATTTTATCAAGGAGTTCCTTGTGTTTCTCGGCAATGACCCCATCATTTTGTAAGCACGCAACAAATCCAAAGCCATTGACTCCAAATGAGAACATTAAATTAATCGCATCGTCACGATAGCTAAAAATATCCGCAGAATATTTAAGAGGAAACACCACAATACTCCATGGTTTTTTTCCAATAAAAGAAATCGGTTCTATTATGGATTGCAACATTAAATGGAAGTGACTAAAGCGCTGCTTAAGGGTGAATGAAAGTGCAAATTCTTCACCTTGCTTGAGCAATCGGTCTCTTTCATAAACCATTTCATAGTACAACAAACCATAAACCATTCTGCCAGTCCATTGAAAAAGCAACTCTTGATCAAGAGAGGCCATACCTTCAAAACCCTTTTTATAGGCCTCTTGAACTTTTAGGTCCAATTCATCAAAAGCCTTTTTTACATGGGAAGAACACGGCAATTTCAGATCTTCATAATGATAAGACTTGCCTTTATCCATCATCTCCACGCGTTCATCACCAAATTTAAAATGATCCATCAGCCACTCAGGAAAAACTGTCATCTTATCATCGGTCAAATCTCCTGAAAGGAAGCAAAAGTGTTCGTCAAAAATTAAATCTTGAAAAGGATTAAAAAGCGCTTGGGACATAATTATTCTGAAAAATGAGGTTATTTAATGGTTTGCAAATATAATCATAAACTATAGCTTGTCCTGTGCTCACTTTAAAAATCAATCCTTATTTATCTCGGCTTGTGGCATGACAAACCAAAGCTGATATATAAAATCCAGCTCAAAAAAAAGATATAACATCAAATTTTAGTAAATTGAATCAACAACACCTATAATTCTATAAAAACGCAAAAACTAGTTTATTTCTTAAGCCTATTAATATTAGCAGTAGCAATGTTTCTAATAGCGAATTATCCTGACTGTGACAAAACGAACATGAACATCATCTTAAAAAAGTAGATAAAAAATTTAACAACACACTTTAGTCACCTGCATTATAGACTTTTAATAAATCTCATAACCATTGAAACATTGCAATCATTTCCACCAGACAGCACAAGCAAGTAATTACCAACATGAATGTTATTGGTCGCAAATCATTTATAATTTTAAAACGGATACAAATGCTCAAACTAACGCGTCGCAAAACCAACAATATTAAAAAATCCCCAATCATCAATTTCAACCTATTTGAGCAGCATTCAAACAATTTCCCCGAAAAAATCGTTGCTCATTTCCTTTCTTTGTATTACATTTAGTTTATGACCGAAGTTGATATAGAAAAGGAAAATGCTGCCATTGCAAAAGCCTATAAAGAACTGCTTAAAGTAAGTTACCAGACCCTTACTGTTGCTGATAAAAAACTCATAAGACAAGCCTTTGATGTGGCCGTTGATGCGCATAAAAATCAACGCCGAAAATCAGGAGAAGCTTATATATTTCACCCTATTGCGGTGGCTAAAATTGTTGCTCAAGAAATTGGGCTCGACGCAACATGTATTGCTGCAGCATTATTGCATGACGTTGTAGAAGACAATCCTGATTACACACTTGAAATCATCGAACAGAAATTTGGAAAAACCGTAACGCGAATTGTGGACGGATTGACCAAGATTGCATCGCTGAGCAAAGAAACCGACGTATCATCCCAAGCAGAAAACTTTAGAAAGATGCTGTTGACGCTTAATGATGATGTACGTGTGATTATCATCAAAATTGCAGACCGTCTCCACAATATGCAAACCATGGATTCCATGCGTACGGACAAGCAGGAGAAAATAGCTTCAGAGACCTTGTACATTTACGCGCCTTTGGCACATAGGATTGGACTTTATAATATTAAAAGCGACCTTGAAGATTTAGGCTTAAAATATACAGAACCTGAAGTCTATAATGAAATTCACAATAAGATAAAGGAAAGCAAGGAGGAACAAGATGCCTATATTAAAGCGTTTTCAAAAGTCATCGTTGACTCTTTGGACAAAGAAGGTTTAAGTTATACGATTAAAGGACGACCGAAATCCATCTATTCCATCCGAAGAAAAATGCTCAAACAAGGCGTTTCCTTTGACGAGGTTTATGATAAGTTTGCGGTAAGAATCATTTATAAATCTGATTTTGCGAATGAAAAGTTCTTGGCCTGGAAAATCTATTCCATTGTAACCGATCACTTTATTCCCAATCCTATTCGCTTACGTGACTGGATTTCCTCGCCTAAATCAACCGGCTATGAAGCTTTACACATAACGGTTATGGGACCAAAAGGACGCTGGGTAGAAGTGCAGATCCGCAGTGAACGCATGAATGAGATTGCCGAAAAAGGATACGCTGCGCACTACAAATATAAAGAAGGCAATGCGGAAGATGCCTTGGACACTTGGATTGACAAACTCCAAGAAGCCCTTGAAAGCAACGAAACCAATGCCGTCGATTTTGTGGAGCAATTCAAATTGAATTTGTATTCTAAAGAAATTTACGTGTTTTCACCTAAAGGCGATTTAAAATCATTGCCAAAAGGTGCTACCCCACTCGATTTTGCCTTTAGTATCCATACCGAAATCGGCATGAAGACCAGAGGCGCAAAAGTGAATGGTAAACTGGTGCCTCTCAGCCATGAGCTCCAAAGTGGCGATCAAGTGGAAATATTAACCTCTGAAAACATAAAACCTAACAGCAACTGGTTGGACTATGCGACTACGGCAAGAGCAAGAAGCAAAATCAAATCTTCTTTAAAAGATGAAAAGAAAGAAGTTGCGGTGGATGGCAAAGAACTTTTAAGACGCAAATTAAAGCAACTTAAGATCAATTTAGACGAAAAATCCATCAATGAAATGGTGGTGTTTTTCAAACTAAAAACGAGTTTGGATCTGTTTTATAGAGTGGGGATTGGCTCGATTGACAATACCATGCTCAAAGATTACGCGTCATCGAGGAGCAATGCTTTTATGACGTTCATTAAAAGTAAGATCCGTAAACCAACGGTAGTCCAAAACATTGATAACGACGAAATTACCGCCAAATACGACATGTTGGTATTTGGCAAGGAGGAAGAAAAGTTGGATTATAAACTATCTGCCTGCTGTAATCCAATTCCTGGCGATGAAGTTTTTGGATTTTTGACCATCAATGAAGGTATAAAAATTCATAAGAAAAATTGTCCAAACGCACTGAGCCTTCAATCTAACTATGCCTACAGAATTTTACAGGCCAAATGGATTGATTCTTCCCAGCAAGAATTTGCCGCACAGATCACCTTGAGTGGCATTGACAATATGGGATTGGTAAATAATATTACCAAAGTTATTTCCAGGAACATGCATGTCAACATGAAAAGTATTAGCTTTCAAACTGATGATGGTGTGTTTTCGGGTAAAATCAATGTTATTGTTAACAATAGTACCATGCTTAAAAAGCTCATGGAAAATCTAAAAAAAATTAATGGAATTGATAAGGTTACCCGAGTTTAAAAAGTGTAAATTTGCCCCGAACTTTCGGGATCAATTATGAGTATAAAAACAGAACATACTAATCAGGAAATCGTAAAAAATGTGTTTACCACATTTTTGGAAAGCAAAGGGCACAGAAAAACACCCGAGCGCTATGCCATACTGCAAGAAATTTATGATAGTGAAGAACACTTTGATATAGAATCACTCTACATTAAAATGAAAAACAAAAACTATCGCGTCAGTCGTGCTACGCTTTACAATACCATTGAATTGTTATTGGAATGCTCTTTGGTACGCAAACATCAGTTTGGTCAAAATCAGGCACATTATGAAAAGTCATATTTTGACAAACAACATGATCACGTTATTTTAACAGATACTGGAGAGGTCTTCGAATTTTGCGATCCAAGGATCCAAACAATCAAAAAAACGATTGAAGAAGTCTTTAACATTACCATCTCCAACCACTCATTATACTTTTACGGAACAAAAAACGAACAACCTAAAGAATCTTAAAATGGCAGTAGATTTACTACTAGGATTACAATGGGGCGACGAAGGCAAAGGAAAAATTGTCGATGTGCTGACCTCCAATTACAATATTATTGCACGCTTTCAAGGTGGGCCCAATGCTGGACACACTTTGGTTTTCAACGGCAAAAAACACGTATTACATACTATTCCTTCAGGAATTTTTCATGAAGACACTGTTAATTTAGTTGGTAACGGTGTTGTAATTGACCCTGTTATTTTCAACAAAGAGTTGGACAAACTAGAAGAGCAACATGTGGACTATAAAAAGTCTTTGTTGATTTCTCGTAAGGCACACATCATTTTACCAACACACCGTTTACTTGATGCGGCCAGCGAAGCTTCTAAAGGAAAAGCGAAAATCGGTTCTACGCTTAAAGGTATTGGCCCAACTTATATGGACAAAACTGGTAGAAACGGAATTAGAGTCGGCGATCTTGAGATGGACGATTTTAAAGACAAATACCGTGCATTGGCCGATAAACATGAAGCCATGATTGCTTTTTACAATGTAGATGTACAGTATAATTTAAAAGAACTTGAAACTGAGTTTTTCAAATCAATTGAAGTGTTAAAAACATTGACTTTCATTGATTCTGAAGAATATTTACACCAAGCTCAAAAAGAAGGAAAGTCTATTTTAGCTGAAGGTGCTCAAGGTTCTTTATTGGACATTGATTTTGGAACTTACCCTTTTGTAACTTCTTCAAATACAACTGCTGCTGGTGCTTGTACTGGATTGGGTATTCCACCTAACGAAATTGGCGAGGTTTTTGGGATTTTCAAAGCCTATACCACAAGAGTTGGTTCTGGCCCTTTCCCTACCGAATTGTTTGATGAAGCGGGAGAAACCATGGGCCGTGTAGGTAATGAGTTTGGCGCTACAACTGGACGTTCACGTCGTTGTGGATGGTTAGATTTGGTAGCCTTACGTTATGCTTGTCAAGTGAATGGGGTGACCAAATTAATCATGATGAAAGGTGACGTCCTTTCAGGATTCGAAACCTTAAAAGTATGCACGTCTTACAATTATAAAGGCAAAGAAATACACCACTTCCCATACAATATCGAACCAGAAAACGTTACGCCTATCTATACTGAGTTTGAAGGATGGAACGAAGATTTAACTGAAATGACTGATGCTGCCAACATGCCGAAGGCTTTGGTAGATTATATAGAGTTTTTGGAAAAGGAACTCGAAATTCCAATTACGATTGTGTCTGTCGGCCCAGATAGAAAGCAGACGATTATAAGATAAATAGTTGAAACACGAACCTGCCTATCGAAAGGCAGGTTCATCTTTTAAGTAGTATCAATAATGTAATTTATGATAGTGCATAAGTATTACCGTCATTAATGTAATTAGTGGCACTCGTGCCCAAAAGCTCATCATTATAACATATTACCGAGACACCTAAATTGATGTTAACACAAAATAACGCTTAATTTAAAGAGTTACCTTAAAAATCATTTCTCGCACATTGAAAGCATTATATATTTTCACGGTATTATTTATAAGCTTAAGTTTTTCTGCTGTCTCTCAGACTCAAAAACTCAAGAAAATCCGTGTAGAATATTCAGGTTTTGTCGATTCTGACAGCCTAAGAGGACCTGGCGTTTCTGTATTCACAAGAGACAATACCCAACAAGTTCATTTTACTCACGAAGGCATCAATTTATGGTGTGACCAAGCTGTATATTACGAAAAGGAAGACTTTATTGAGGCCTATAGTAATGTGATCATGAAGCAGGGCGACACCATTAATATGAATGCAAAATATGTGGAATATAGTGGTAAGACCCAATTGGCATTTGCAAGTGGCGATGTGGTATTGACCGAACCAAAATCGGTTTTAACCACGGACACTCTCTATTTTGATCGTATAAAACAGCAAGCATTTTACCAAAGCAAAGGAAAGGTGGTGAGAGATTCCTCAGGAACCATCACGAGCCAAATTGGTCGCTACTATATGAACAGTAAAAAGTACCAATTTGTTAAAAATGTGGTTTTGGTCAATCCAGAATACACCTTAAACACAGAACACCTCGATTTCTACACGCAAACAGGTCATGCGTATCTTTTCGGACCTTCCACCATTGTTGGCGAAAACAATACTATTTATGCCGAACGTGGTTTTTACAACACCAATAACGACACGGGATACTTCGTCAAAAACTCAAAGATCAATTATGAGAATCGCGTTTTTGAAGGCGATAGCATGTATTTTGATAGAAAAAAAAGTTTCGCTTCGGCGACCAACAATATCATCGTTACCGACACCATTAACAACAGTATCGCCCGCGGCCATTATGCAGAAATTTGGCGCGCCAAGGATTCCGTATTCATAACCAAACGTGCGCTGGCCATTACCGTTCAGGAAAAAGATTCCATTTACATGCACAGTGACACCTTAATGGTGACAGGAAAACCTGAACATCGTATCACAAGAGCTTATTACAATGCAAAAATATTTAAAAGTGATTTGAGCGGAAAAGCAGATTCTATCCATGCCGATCACAAATCAGGATTGACACAACTCATTAATTTGGCACGCTTCTCCACTACCGATGCGTTTACCGTAAGACGCCGACCCATTCTTTGGAATTTGGGCAATCAGATGACAGGCGACACCATTCACCTTATATCAAACCCTAAAACAGAACAATTAGACTCCCTTGTGGTTTATGACAATGCCTTTTTGATTAGTCAGGACACCATCGGTAAAGGCTTTAATCAAATTAAGGGTCTACGACTTGTTGGCCTTTTCAAGGACAATGATCTTTATAATGTCGATATTATCAAAAATGCCGAAGTTATCAATTATTCCAGAGATGATAATCAGGAATTAATTGGGATCAACAAATCAAAATCCGGAAAAATCAATCTTAAAATTGAGGACGATTATAAAATTATCACCTTAATTGACCAAGTAGATGGCGATATATGGCCTGAATCCAAATTCCCCGAAAACGCCAGAAAATTAAGAGGCTTCGATTGGCGTGAAGAGGAACGCCCCAAAAGTGTTGATGATTTATTTAAAGATGACCCACCTTTAGTTTTACCCAAAATCAAAGGTCTAGACGATTATGTACCTCAAGAAGACTTCTTCGATGCCGCTTTAATGAAACGCGTGGAAGATGCCAGTTCAAAGGACACGAAAAAAGACGAGGAACAAAAGGCATCGCGTACTATTCCGAAGGAAGCGCTTAAAAAAGCAGATTCCTCTAAAGTAAACACCTTGCAAAAACCGAAAAAAAAGGATAATTAAAATGACTAGTGATTTTTTAAAGTACCAAGCACAAACTACACCACATCCTCTAGCTATGGAAATTTCCCATGCTGAAGGCTGTTATGTTTATGACACTAATAACAAAGCCTATCTTGATTTTGTTGCTGGTGTTTCGGCTTGTAGTTTGGGACACCGTCATCCAAAAGTGGTCAACGCTATAAAGGATCAGTTAGATAAATACTTGCACGTTATGGTTTACGGCGAGTATATTCAAGAACCTGCAGTTCAACTGGCCAAACTACTAGCGCAACACTTACCAGAATCTTTAGAATGTACGTACCTCGTCAACTCAGGAACCGAAGCTATTGAAGGCGCTTTAAAACTGGCCCGTCGCGCAACTGGCAGAAGCCAAATTATCTCTGCGCATCATGCGTACCATGGTAACACGATGGGATCCATGAGCGTGATGGGTTATGAAGAGCGCAAACAGGCCTTCAGACCTCTCATTCCAGATGTCGATTTTATTACCTTTAATAATAAAGATGAATTAAATAAAATCACACCAAAAACAGCCGCAGTCATTCTTGAAACTATTCAAGGTGGTGCTGGATTTGTGGAACCTTACGACAATTATTTGACCAAAGTCAGAACACGTTGCGATGAAGTTGGCGCCTTATTAATATTAGACGAAATCCAACCAGGTATAGGGCGTACCGGAAAATTATTTGGCTTTGAGCATTACAATTGCATTCCTGATATTTTGGTTACAGGAAAAGGACTCGGCGGCGGTATGCCCATTGGTGCCTTTTCAGCATCAAAGGCAATGATGCATACCTTACAGAACCGTCCCAAATTAGGACATATAACGACCTTTGGTGGCCATCCGGTTATTGCTGCCGCTGCTTTAGCAACCGTCAAAGAAATTGTAGAGAGTGATTTAATGCCTCAAGCTCTTGAAAAAGAACAGCTATTTAGAAAACATTTGGTACATCCATTAATTTCAGAAATCAGAGGACGTGGATTAATGTTGGCCGCTCTAACGCCTTCTGCAGAAATTGCAAACGAAGTCATTTTAAAGGCACAAAACAGAGGTTTAATTCTTTTTTGGTTACTTTTTGAGCCGAAAGCGATTCGTATAACACCACCTTTAACGATCACGAATGATGAAATTATTAAGGGCTGTAAGTTGATTATCGATATTTTAGACGAAATCTCCTCATAATTCCGTAATTTCGCGCGCACATTAAACCACTATATATCAGGAAGTAATAACGACCTACGGACGCTGTTAACTATTTTGTTGAAAACATTCGTGTTTAAAATCTCTTTTCTCTAATGTTAACGTTACATTTAATTTAACGAACACTAAAATGTGCTTATGGAGTTTAGTCAACATGACGACGACAATAATTATTCGCTAACAAAGTTTGAATCAATGTTAAAAACAAACGATGTGTTGTTTTTTGATTCCAATGAGTTTGAAAATATCATTCAGTTCTATTTTGAAAATGGCAGAATTGCTCGTGCAAAAAAAGCTATCAAATTAGGATTGGAGCAGCACCCTTCATCTATAGTTTTAAAACTTTTTCAAGTTGAAATCTACGTCTTAGAAGATAAATTGTCACAAGCCGAGAAACTTCTGGACACCTTGTATGTTTTAGAGCCTTCAAATGAGGAAATCTATATTCAAAAAGCGAATATTTTATCGAAACGCGACGAACACGAAAAAGCTATTGACACGCTAAAGATCGCTTTAACACTGACAGATTCAGATGAAGACGATGCCGATTTATTTGCCTTAATTGGCATGGAATATCTCTTTATGGATCAGTTTGAGAATGCCAAAAACTATTTTATCAAGTGTTTGGACTTGGACATAGAAGATTACTCAGCATTGTACAACATTATTTACTGCTTTGAGTTTTTAGATTTACATGAAGAAGCCATTGATTTCCTGAATCGCTATTTGGACAAAAACCCTTATTGTGAAGTAGCCTGGCATCAATTGGGAATACAGTATTTTACTTTAGAAGAATACACAAAAGCCCTTGCAGCATTTGAATTTGCCATTATTTCTGATGACACTTTTGTAGGTGCTTATCTTGAAAAAGGAAAGGTTTTGGAGAAATTGAAAAAGTATGAAGATGCTATTGAAAATTACAACGTGACTTTAGCGCTTGATGAACCGACCTCTTTTGCCTTATTAAGAATTGGCAACTGTTATGAAAAATTAGGTTCTGACGATTTGGCTGCACAATATTATTTTAAAACGGTCCATGAAGATCCTTTGTTAGACAAGGGTTGGATTTCCATTACCAGATTTTATAACAGAAAGAAAGACTACCAAAAGGCACTTTACTATATCAATAAAGCCATTAATATTGATGGCGATAATGTGAAGTATTGGAAATTATACGCGCAAATCAACCATCGTCTGAATTTTATTGAAGAAGCAGAACGCGGTTATAAAAAAGCTCTTGATTTAGGAAACTACGAATTGGACACTTGGCTGGAACGATCGGACGTGCTCATTAAATTGGGCGAGTACGAAGCCTCAGCGCTTAATCTTATTCAAGCTTCAGAATTCTATCCCGAAACTGCAGAAATTGAATACCGTTTGGCAGGCATCTATTTCACATTATTGGAAAATGAAAAAGGACAATACCATCTTAAAAACGGACTGCTCCTCAATTCGGAATTTTCTTTTATCATCGAAGAACTGTTTCCATTAATTGCTGAACACCAAATGGTGGTTAATATTATTTCAAATCCAAAAAAAACCTCCAAGTAAATTTCTATATCTTTACGTTTCTTATACGAAAAATAAAAAATGCAAAGACGCTTATCAGATTACCTATTCATTTCACTTAAAGGGATTGCTATGGGAGCAGCCGACGCTGTCCCTGGAGTTTCCGGCGGTACCATCGCTTTTATATCCGGTATTTACGAAGAATTAATTACAACCATTAGCGGTGTAAATTTAAGTTTATTGACCACACTCAGAAAGAATGGTTTTGCCGCTTTTTGGAAACAACTCAATGGCAGCTTTTTATTAGCTCTTCTAACTGGGATCATTATCAGTTTTGTGTCTTTTATGAGACTTGCCAAGTATTTGATTGAGCAACATCCGGTCTTAATTTGGTCTTTCTTTTTTGGGCTTATCATTGCCAGTATTGTCTTTGTGGGCAAACAAATCAAAACATGGAATTTAGGAACCATTATATCTCTGATTTTCGGAACTCTTGTCGCCTATTACATCACGACCTTACCTTCATTGGCCAATAATGACAGCCCTGTGTTTTTGTTTTTTGCAGGAGCCATAGCCATTTGCGCCATGATTTTACCTGGTATTTCAGGATCCTTCATATTAGTAATTCTGGGCGCCTATAAGACACTAAGCGATGCCTTACATGCTTTCGACTTTAAAAGAGTATTCATTTTTGCAGCAGGAGCTCTTATTGGACTCTTGAGTTTTAGCCATGTTTTAAAATGGCTGTTCAAAAATTATAAAAATACCACTTTAGCTGTATTAACAGGATTCATTTTTGGATCTCTCAACAAAATATGGCCTTGGAAGGAAACACTGACCGTTTTGGAAAAATCAACAGGACAAACGCATCCTGTCTCTCAATTTACCGAGCTAGGCACAATTGAAGTGTATCAAAGACAAATTAATGATTTCGAGACTATAAAAATGGTTTCGGAAAAAAGCGTGATGCCCTTTCATTATTCTCACATCAATAACGCCACCGACCCACAAATTGCATTTGCGATAGGCCTTATGATTATTGGATTTTTAACTATATTTATCCTTGAAAAGATAGGATCCAAAATCGAATAAATGCAAAGTACCAGAACCTTAACTGACAAAATTTTCCTCGTCATAAAAGGCCTGGGGATGGGTGCTGCAAATAAAGTACCTGGGGTTTCTGGTGGGGTCGTTGCTTTTGTGGCTGGGTTTTATGAAGAGTTTATTTATTCGCTTCAAAAAGTGAATAAAACTGCCTTCAAGCTACTATTAAACGGAAGATTCAAGAGTTTTTTCCGTTATATCAACGGACGCTTTTTGAGTATGCTTTTTTTTGGAATGATTGTCAGTTATTTCAGTGTTTCCAAAATCTTAGATTACTTTCTCATTCATTATGAACTCTATATATGGTGCCTGTTTTATGGTATGATCATCGGTTCAATTTACTATATCAACAAAGGTTTTAACGATTGGAACTTTAAAACCATACTTTCGCTTTCCATAGGAATTATATTGGGTATTGGTATCAGTTTCTTGGACCCCGCAAAAGAAAACGACAATTTGTTTTTTGTGTTTTTCTGCGGAATCATCAGCGTTTCAGGGATGACCTTACCTGGTTTTTCAGGATCTTTTATTCTGATCTTATTGGGTAATTATGTCTTGTTATTAGTGGATTCGGTCAATGCACTTTCTGATACGTTTTATGAGGTTTTTAGAGGCGATTTTAGCGTTTTCCATAATTCCGAAAGGATTCGGATGCTTCAAGTATTGGTGGTATTCACGGTAGGCTCAGTCGTAGGTCTTGTTACCTTTTCACATATCTTAAGTTACATTCTCAAACATTACAAAAGTATTACCATCGCCTCTATAATTGGCTTTATTGTCGGTTCGTTAGGTGTTGTTTGGCCATGGAAAAAAACAATTTACAGACTAAATGAAGAAGGCTTACATATCTATGATTCAACAGGTAAGCAAGTCGTTGAGAATTACGAACGATTTATTCCTGATCTTGGTAGTGAAACTTATATAGCAATTATGTATATTGTTATAGGAATAGCAATTGTTTTAGCTCTAGAATGGTATGCACAAAGAACCAGAAAAGTCAAAGTCTAAATTCGGCCTTATCGGAAAAAATATCGCCTATTCATTTTCAAAGGCTCATTTTACGGCCAAGTTTGAAAATGAACATCTGCCCTATTCTTACGAGAATTTTGATATCGACACGATTGATCAATTTCCTGAAATCTTAAAACAGAACGATACTATAGTAGGTCTCAATGTTACCATTCCCTATAAAGAACAAATCATTCCTTATTTAGATGAACTCAACAAAACCGCCTCAAAAATAGGTGCTGTAAATACCATAAAATTTCATCCATCAGGAAAAACCGAAGGATTTAACACCGATTATTATGGATTTAAAAAATCCATTGAACCGTACCTCAAGTCAAATCATAAAAAGGCGTTGATTTTGGGAACAGGTGGCGCTTCAAAAGCAATTGCCTATGCGCTGAAAAAGCTAAAAATTCGCTTTGATTATGTATCTCGAAATGCCCATCCAGATGCAAAATATTTGTATACTGATTTGACAGAGGACATCATTAATAAACATCAAATTATTATCAATTGTACACCGATCGGCACACATCCCAAGGTAAATGAATGCCCCGATATTCCGTACGACGGTATCACCAAAGAACATTTGCTATACGACTTGATCTATAACCCTATTCAGACCAAATTCTTAATGTGTGGCGAACTATTAGGCGCCACCACATGCAATGGTTCGAAAATGTTGGAATACCAAGCAGAAAAAGCCTGGGACATCTGGACCAAATAAAAATCACCTAAAACCACCTTTCTCTTTGTTATCTAAGGGGTTGTTAGTATATTTACTTCTTTACAAAAGCAAGAACTTTAATTTTATGACAATGTCAGAGAAAGATAACCTGCATATAGCAGATGGAAACGAGAATATAAAAGATGAGGCTATCACTTCTGAAAAAACAGTAGCTGAAACCCAAGACTCAAATTCGGAAGAGAACACTTCAAACGAAACAACTGAAACCTCTATTTCCTCGGATAATAAAGATGATAATCCAGAAGATGCTACTCCTGAAATTTCAGAAGACAAAGAAGTAGCACATACAACTTCTGAAGAATCGTCTGGCACTGAAGACGAAACAGCCCCTCCAAGTATAGAAGCAGCAACTACACCAAAGAAAGATGCTTTTGTGAATGAAATTGAGGAGTCCAATGCTGAGGATGCTGAGGATGAAAGTAATGTGGAACGTCATAATCTAGAAGAAAAAGATTATTCTGTCATGAGTATGGAGCAATTGTCGGATGAGTTCGAAAACTTGCTGAAAACCAAAAAGGTACAAACCATAAAAACCCATGCGGAAGAGATCAAAACGGAGTTTAACTCTAAATTCTCAGAAATTCTTGATGAAATGAAAGAGGAGTTTTTAAGCGAAGGTGGCAATGAAATTGATTTCTTTTACTCCAGTCCGTTAAAAAAACATTTCAATTCGCTTTATAAAGATTATAAAACCAATCTGAATGCGTATTACAAGACTTTAGAGACCAATCTCAAAACCAATTTAGATAACAGGTTACGCATTATTGAGGATATCAAAGGCCTTATTAATGTTGAAGAAAATATCAACACGACCTATAAGCACTTTAAGGATTTACAGGAAGAATGGCGTACTGCTGGTCCAATTCCAAGAGACAAATACAATAATGCATGGAATACTTACCACCATCATGTGGAAATTTTCTATGACTTTTTGCATCTTAATCGCGATTTACGCGACATGGACTTTAAGCATAATCTTGATCAGAAACTAAAAATTATAGCCCGTGCTGAAGAATTGGCAAAAGACGAAAATTCAAACCGAGCGTTTAGAGAATTACAGGTCCTCCATAAAATGTGGAAGGAAGATTTAGGACCGGTTGATAAAGAACATCGTGAAGCCATTTGGGAACGTTTTAGTAACGCCACCAAAACTATTCATGAAAAGCGTCAAGCCTATTATCTCGATGTTGACAAAGCTCACGAAGCCAATCTTGATAAAAAACAAGCTATCATCACTAAAATAGAAGAAGTTGCTCAAGATGATTCGAGTTCTCATCAAGCCTGGCAAAATAAAATAAAAGTCATTGAAGGTTTACGCGTCGACTTTTTCAACGCAGGAAAGGTGCCTATCAAGGTCAATGAAGCGACGTGGGCAAAGTTTAAGGCGGCCGTAAGAGTTTTTAACAAGAAGAAAAATTCTTTTTATAAAAACTTAAAAAAAGACCAATACACCAATTTACAAAAGAAATTGGATCTGATTAAAATAGCAGAGGACAATAAGGACAATGACGATCTTGCCACAGTCAGTCCATTGATGAAGAAAATCCAAAATGATTGGAAACATATTGGCCACGTTCCTAGAAAAGACAGTGATAAAATTTGGAAACGTTTTAAAGCGGCCTGTAATCACTATTTTGACAAAGTTAATGCTGAACGTAATGCCGCCGACAAAGAACAGGTTGAGGCATTCGAAAATAAAACAAAGCTGCTGGATTCCTTAAAAGATCTGCAATTAAGCGGTAATCCAGAACAGGATTTAGAGACCATCAAGCAAAAAACTGAAGAGTGGGGTGCTTTAGGACAAGTTCCACAAAGCAAACGCTTTATAGAGGGAAAATTCAATAAAACTCTTGATGGCTTATTCAATAGCTTAAAACTGGACAAATCAGAGGTTGAAATGATCAAGTTTGAAAACAAACTCGAGCATCTTGCACAACCGGATGATACGCGACTTTTGGATAATGAGCATCACTTTATCCGTAAAAAAATCGACGAAGTTAGAGGCGAACTCAATCAGCTTGAAAATAACCTACAATTTTTCTCTAATATAGATGAAAGTAATCCTTTGGTAAAAGACGTGTTGAAAAACATTGAAAATCATAAAGAAAACCTAGCCGTTTGGGAAGAGAAGTTTAAAAAGTTGAAAGAATTGTATTAGTAGTTCACTTTAAAAATATAAAAGTCTAATGTTTCAATTTGAAATATTAGACTTTTTTTTTATTGCTCAGTTTAAAAAATATTAAGGAAACCAAATAGCTATAAAAATCAAATCCTACCTGTGAAAACAGGTAGGATTTTGACCCCTAACTAAACTAAATTTTTAATCTTAATTAATACCGCTTAAAATATAATTAAGATTACCTACTTATGATTATGAAACTAAAATTAAGTTCCAATCTATTAGATATACGTCACAACTAATGTATTTGGATTACGAGAGTGAAAATAAATTACATTTTTTTTGCTTCTTCCCAATAAACATCCATTTCCGACAAGCTCATTTCCGACAATGGCTTATTTATTTCCTTAGACTTAGCCTCCAAATATTGAAATCTTTTGATGAATTTTTTATTGGTTCGTTCTAGAGCATTTTCAGGATTTATTTTTAAAAAGCGCGCATAATTGATAATGGAAAACAAAACGTCGCCAAGCTCACTTTCCATTTTATCGGCATCGCCATTCGTAACCTCTACTTTTAGCTCGTTGAGCTCCTCCTCTACCTTTTCATAAACTTGTTCAGGATGTTCCCAATCAAATCCAACACCAGCCACTTTATCTTGTATCCTATTGGCTTTTACCATGGCAGGCAAACTTGTTGGCACACCTTGCAGCACGCTCGTTTTGCCCTTCTCTTTTAACTTAATCTGTTCCCAATTGCGCTTCACGTCCTCTTCATTCTCCACTTTGACATCGCCATAAATATGTGGATGACGTTCAATGAGCTTATCACAGATACTGTTACAAACATCGGCAATATCAAAGTCATTAGTTTCACTTCCAATGCGCGCATAGAAAACAATATGCAATAACACATCGCCCAATTCCTTTTTCACCTCGTCCAAATCCTTCTCCAAAATCGCATCGCCCAGTTCATAAACTTCTTCAATCGTCAAATGCCTGAGGGTTTCCATCGTCTGTTTCTTATCCCACGGACATTGCTCACGCAATTCATCCATAATGGTCAATAGTCGTTCAAAGGCTTGTAATTGTTGTTGTCTTCGTGTCATAAACGTTGTTTTTTATCAAATTCAAAATTACGAAATTGGGAAAGGTAATGGCGGTTAATGTGTAGAATCTTAATTAGTATTAAGTACTAAGAATTAAGAAAGTTCGTTCATAAAACCCGTTCAAGGAATTTCTTAAAAGTATTCAAAAGAAAAACCCACGATTTTCAAATGAAAACATGGGTTTTATATATAAAGTATCAAATCTTTCTTCTTGATACTTTGTTCTTAATACTTTGTACTTAATTCTTACTGGGCTTTTCTAGCACTTGTGTTTTTAATTGAGCCTCCTTTTTTAGAAGCCGATGCTTTTGGTGCTGCACTTTTAATGGCAGAAGGGTTAGCAGTAGTTTTAGTCTGTGCTACTTCTACTTTGTCAGTCGCAGGCTTATCTTCTACTACTTCATCTAATGAAGCTAACAAATCATTCCCTTGTAAAATATTGTACCACTGGATAACTTTTTTGATATCGCTTGGATAGACACGATCTTCATCATAATCTGGCAACACAGCAAAGAAATATTCTTCTAAGGCATCTTTAGAATCTTTATGACTGATAGACGTTTGTTTACCATCTTCTTTTTCACGCACCTTTTTCAAAACCTCACGTAGTGGAACTTCTTCAGTAAGTGTGTACATGGCAATTTCGCTCAAAACGCTCACATTACTGTGAACATTAACAGTGATGCGCTTTTTGTCGAGTAAGGACTCTGCCAAAAAACCGCTTCTTGTTTGGGTTACAATTTTGTAAAGCCCTGGTTTACCTGCAATGGATAAAATCTTATCTAAACTCATACTTTCTAAATGCTTTTTATTTTTGAAGTTGACAAATATATACCTTTGCCTTTAATTTCTAAAAAATTAACGTTTCTTTTTCAGGGCAGGAAAACGCATCTTATAATCGACACTAATATTTCCTTTAGAAATATTAGTCAACCTACCTTTGATCAAACGTTTTTTTAAGGTCGATAGTTTATCTGTAAACAAAATACCATCAATATGATCATATTCATGTTGAATGACTCTGGCCACAAGTCCGTCAAATTCCTCAACATGTGTATTAAAATCCTCATCCTGATATTCTATCTTGATTTTTGGTTTTCTGAACACATCTTCCCTTACGTCTGGAATACTTAAACAGCCTTCATTAAACGCCCATTCGTCGCCAGTTTCCTCAATGATTTTCGCATTTATAAACGTCCGTTTAAAACCCTGTAACTGCGCTTGTTCTTCCTTAGTCAAATCCTCATCTTCAGAAAAAGGTGTGGTATCGACAACAAACAAACGGATTGCAAGTCCAACTTGCGGTGCCGCCAAACCAACGCCAAAGGCATCATACATCGTCTCATACATATTGGCAATAAGCGCTTTCAGATTAGGATAATCGGCAGAAATATCTTCGCCTTCCTTTCTTAAAACGGGGTCGCCATAAGCAATAATAGGTAAAATCATTATTCTTTAAATTTACGACTGCAAAAGTACAATTCTTATTTAGGAATTAATAAACATAGGATAAAATTGTTAGGGAGTCTTTATTGATTATACAAATAACTCTGAAGAATAATCGTGGCGCTTATTTCGTCTACCAAGGCTTTATTTTTACGTTGCCCTTTTTTTAGTCCACTGTCAATCATGGTCTGAACGGCCATTTTTGAAGTAAAGCGTTCATCCACACGTTTAACAGGCATTTCAGGAATGGCGGTAGAAAGTTTTTTTAAAAAGGACTGAATAGATGCTTCACTTTCAGATACGTCATTGTTCATTTGCTTAGGTTCGCCTACTAGAAACAATTCTACTTTTTCTTTGGAAATATAATCCTTTAAAAACGGCAATAATTCTTTCGTCTCCACAGTAGTCAATCCGGAAGCGATGATTTGAAGTTCATCGGTTACCGCAATACCAGTGCGTTTTGTGCCATAATCAATTGCTAAAATTCTTGCCATCGTTAGTTCCCACGAAAGTGGGAATCTCATTTTAAAATGTTAATACCTGCAAATTTACGGGAATTAAATTAGGGACAGAAGTGATTGTTTGCAAATTAACATAAGAGGTTGTTCCACAGAGAAATGCAGAGGAAGCACAGAGTTACACGGAGAATTATCGAATATCTTTCAAATACTTGTATTAGAAATTTAATGCAAATCCATCAAATCAGCGTTGCATAAAAACTCGTCTCAGAATAAATCAAATATGACACATTCTTTTCCCAACTGAATTTTAGGTTTATCTTTGCGTGAATTTAAATTTAGCCATGAAACAACTACAGCAAAACATTGAAAACGCCTGGGAAAACCGTGAATTACTCTCAGATAAAGTGACCATTGACAGCATCAGAAGTGTCATCGATTTATTAGATGAAGGCACTTTAAGAGTAGCCGAACCAACTGCCGACGGTTGGCAGGTAAACGAATGGGTAAAAAAGGCAGTCGTTCTTTATTTCCCTATCCAAAAAATGGAAACTCTTGAAGCCGGCATTTTCGAATATCATGATAAAATTCCTTTAAAACGCGGCTATGCAGAAAAAGGCATACGTGTGGTTCCTAATGCAGTGGCAAGACATGGCGCTTTCATTGCAAAAGGCACTATTTTGATGCCAAGTTATGTCAATATTGGCGCTTATGTGGATGAAGGTACGATGGTCGATACATGGGCAACAGTAGGCAGTTGCGCACAGATTGGCAAAAACGTACACTTGTCTGGCGGTGTTGGTATCGGTGGTGTTTTAGAGCCGTTACAAGCAGCTCCTGTGATTATCGAAGACAACGCTTTTATTGGCAGTAGATGTATTGTAGTAGAAGGTGTAAGAGTTGAAAAAGAAGCCGTATTAGGCGCCAATGTCTGCTTAACCGCCTCTACTAAAATTATTGATGTGACGGGCGACGAACCTGTTGAAATGAAAGGCATTGTGCCGGCACGTTCTGTCGTGATTCCAGGAAGTTACGCCAAAGAGTTTCCATCAGGAACCTACAACGTCCCTTGTGCCTTGATTATTGGAAAACGTAAAGAAAGCACCGACAAGAAAACATCATTGAATGATGCTTTACGGGAATATAATGTGGCCGTATAATTAGAAAAGAATGGCAAATTACTATAAAAGTTTAGCACTTTTTGCAAAACGCATTTTACTGGTTCTACTTGTTTACACCTTATGTAGAATTTTATTTTTAGCTTTCAATTTTGGGGCATTTAATAAACCCTTTTTGAGTGCGTTTTTTGGAGGTCTGAGATTCGATCTTTCTGCTATTGCTTATATTAATTTGCTATTCGCCTTTTTACATGCTGTACCTGGGAAATTCAAATACAACGCCCTTTACCAAAAAGCGCTTAAGATTGGCTTTTACTGTGTAAACATTGTATTTATACTTACCAATTTTGTGGATTTTGAATATTATAAATTCACAGGAAGACGTAGCACTTTTGGATTGTTAACTGCCCAAGGCATGGAGCATGAAATCGGTGGTCTTATTGGCTCTTTTTTAATGGAGTTTTGGTATTTATTACTCATTGCGATAGTATTGGCGATAGTTTTCTATAAAGCCATTCCTATTTTAAAACGTCCAATTCCAGCGGTCAGAACCTCCAAGATGGATTATGCCAAACAAACGGTATTGTTTATCGGTATAATGATTACGACCATAATCTTCGGAAGAGGTGGTTTTCAGGAAAAGCCACTTCGCATTATAGATTCGAGTGGTTATGGCGCCTTAAACCATTCGGCATTGGTGCTTAATACGCCATTTTGCATCTTAAAAACTTTGAATCAAAAAGAAACTTTACGCAGTCCTGAGTACTTCTCAAAAGAGGAATTAGACCAAATATTTAGTCCGGTTATCAGCATTACCTCTGATAAAGAACCGACAAAACAAAATGTCGTTCTCATAATACTGGAAAGTTTTGGAAGAGAAAATTTAGGTATTGGTGCTACCCCATTTTTAGATTCGCTCATCACAAAATCCTATTATTTTGAAAACGGTTTTGCTAACGGAAAATTATCCATAGATGCCGTACCTTCTACCTTAACCAGCATTCCTAGTTTATTAAAACAATCCATAATAACCTCTAGCTACTCCGTCAATAAAGTGAATGGCTTGCCAAAGATTTTGAAGGATCATGGGTATGAAACTTCATTTTTTCATGGTGCGTTTAATGGTAGTCAAAACTTTGATCAATATTCTATAGTTGCCGGTTTTGAAAATTACTACGGAAAGGACCAGTATGAAGGCCCTGAAGCTTTTGATGGTCGCTGGGGAATTTTCGATGAAGAATTCCTTCAGTTTTTTAATAAAAAATTAACCACATTCCAACAGCCTTTTTTTAGTACCATTTTTACGGTTTCGTCTCATAACCCGTATATCATTCCAGAAAGATATAAAGACAAATTTCCAAAAGGAAAGACGAAAATCTATGAAAGCGTTGCTTATTCTGATTATGCTTTAAAACAGTTTTTTGAAGCCGCTAAAAAGGAAGCTTGGTACAAGAATACCGTTTTTGTGATTACGGCCGACCATACTTCGTCGGAGCCTACTAGTGAAATCTATAAAACAAACGTAGGAAAGTTTAGAATTCCGATTCTATTTTTTGATCCTTCAAACGAGAATTTCGTAGGAAAACATATGAAAAACTTCCAACAGATTGATATTTTGCCTTCTGTTTTAGACTATCTGGGGATTTCAACAACGAGCATCAGCTATGGGAAATCATACACATCTAATAAAGACTTCGTTGTTTATTATTTAGATAATATCTATCATCTTATTGATGGCGATTATTATTTAGCATTTGATGGCACGAAAGCTCTAGCACTTTACAACTTTAAAGAAGATCCATTATTGAAAAAGAATTTACTTTCGACAGAAACCGAAAAAGCGAAAAACTTAGAAAAATTTATCAAGGCTTATATTCAATCGTTTAACGAACGCATGATTGAGAATAACTTAACGCTTTAGTTTTTCTAAGCGCTGTAGTTTTATAAGTTTCGCATATTTCATATAGGAGAAAAAAGCTTGTATTAAGGCAATTGTAATCCCATCTAATCCATTAAAAATTCCTTTTTTAAAGAAATAGCATCGAAAAAAAGCAACTGCTCCATTTAGTACGGGCTTAAAACTATTTATACGGTTTCCTTGATTGAAAAGTTGACTGGCGTGCCAAGTAGAATATTGATTTTTTTTGGCGATAATTTGCTCAAAAGTATCCCAGCCATAATGTAAAATATGAACATTTACTTTCATCTCATTCGTGGCCACTATTTTTTGATGCACTTTAGAAAAGGATGGCGCCGCTGTCTTTTTATTGAAAAATCGCACTTTGTGATCGGGATACCATCCAGAAAAATCAATTAACTCATCATCTAGAAAGTTTTTAACCCTAAAAGAAAAGGCATCATAACCACCTTCCACATACTTTTTATCTAATATAAATTGTTCTGCGTCCGCATCTAAAATCTCGTCGGCATCAAGATTTAAAATCCAATCATTTTTACAGAACGGCAAACCGTACGCACGCTGTGGACCATCACCTAAAAAAGATTGAGAA
This sequence comes from Gelidibacter sp., assembly GCF_053579655.1. Classification (NCBI taxonomy): domain Bacteria; kingdom Pseudomonadati; phylum Bacteroidota; class Flavobacteriia; order Flavobacteriales; family Flavobacteriaceae; genus Gelidibacter; species Gelidibacter sp. The sequence continues at coordinate 164,945 of NZ_JBMDWE010000004.1, forward strand.
ATAACTTTGGCGCCCTTGCTTTCCGCAATAGCCACTGTATTGTCGCTACTCATGGAGTCAACTATAATGACCTCATTACAAACTTTAAACAAGGCGTCAATGCATTTTCCTATATTTTTCTCTTCATTAAAAGTAATGACCAATCCGCTAATGTCCATAAATAACATGTTTACAGGACAAAAATACAGTTTTCCTTTAAGTAATGCTCAACATAAAATTTAAACCTTCTTGATGCCGTTCTATCGATGCTGAAAGTAAAATTCATTTAACAGAGATTAACTCGGCAACGAAACAATAACTAAAACCCATAGGTAGTAAGCAATTCCGAAATAGGAATTATATTTAAAAAAAAGGTTATAAATTTGTTCGGAAATATAAATACGAACTCATTTCATCGAATTAAATTCTATAAATCTATCAATTGCCCCAAATCTATTATGAATTCATTTAAATCATGACGATAAAAAACACTCCTACAACCTCTTTGATTTTAACCACCTATAATTGGCCAGAGGCGCTTGAGCTTGTTTTACTGAGCATCGTCAAACAAAGTGTTTTACCTGATGAAATTATTATTGGCGATGATGGATCAGGGCCTGAAACTAAGGCCGTCATTACAAAGTATCAAAACAACTATTCAGTTCCGATTATACATGTTTGGCATGAAGATGATGGCTTTCGAAAAACTGAAATTTTAAATAAAGTGATTGCACGAGCCACATCAGAATATATCATTAAAATTGATGGCGACATTATTTTACACCGTCATTTTGTGAAAAACCATCTACAAATGTGTGAAAAAGGAGTTTACACCTGTGGTTCAAGAGTTTCTTTAAGTGATGAGGCTTCAAAAAAAGCACAGGAAACCAAAAACATTTCCTACCGTTTCTTTTCCAAAGGAAACAACAACCGACTCAACGCACTTTACAATCCCTTCCTGATGAAACTATTTTCGTACTATAATGATAACCTCATGAAAATTAGAGGTTGTAATACAGGAATGTGGCGAGATTTGATAGAAATAACCGGTTATAATGAGGATATGATTGGCTGGGGAAGAGAAGATTCTGAGATATCGGCAAGATTAACGCATGCCAAAAAAAGAAAAAAAAATAACAAATTTGGAGCCCTTAACAATCATCAACATCAAAGTTTTAGTTCGCGTTCCGAATTAAACGAGAATCATGAAATTTTCTCTTAAACCATAGATGAAAACCTCACGCGATGTAAAAATGGTTTAGATAAACATCTCCAAAACGCAACTAGTAAGAACTAAAAATATCTTTTTAAATTGAAAAGCCCCACAAAAATATCGGCGTTATTAATTGTTTATAATGAAGTCAATCATATTCAAGAGGTTATAACTAACATCAGTTTTTCTGATGAAATTATTGTTGTCGATTCTTTTAGCACCGATGGTACAGTTTCGGAATTAGCTCAATTTAAGCACGTAAAAACAATACAACGCAAATTTGATAATTTTGCAGACCAAAGAAACTTTGCCATGCAACAAGCCACTCACGATTGGGTTTTATTTATTGACGCTGATGAACGCATAACTGACGCGTTAAAATCAGAAATTATCACAACAGTTAATTCCCCAACTGATGCTGTTGCGTTTATGGTTAAACGTCTGTATTTTTTTAATAAAAAAAGAATCTTTTTCAGTGGTTTTCAAACCGATACTACCTATCGGTTATTTAAAAAAGATCGCGCAAACTATATTGAAGATAAAATAGTACACGAAATGCCTCAGATAGATGGCAAAAGTGAAATTTTAAAAAACAATATGCTGCACTATTGCATTGACAATGCACCTCATTATAAAGCGAAGATGGAACATTATGCAAGCCTCAAAGCCTTAGAACTATATAAAAAAGGAAAAAAACCAACACCTTTCCATTTTATTTTTAGACCCGTTTATAAATTCATTAATAACTATTTTTTTAGACTGGGTTTTTTAGATGGAAAACCAGGTCTTCAAATATGCTATTTAAATGCTTATGGCGTTTATTATAGATATAAGGAACTTGAAAAATTAGTGACTGATTCCGGAAATTAATTTTTTTCTTTGGTTTTGTCCTATAAAATATCACTGAAAACTTCGGCTTCAACCATCCAAATCGCCAATAATTTATGAGAACTTTAGTCATTGGGAAAACCGATTTCATAGCGAGCCGAAAAACAGTCCTATGAGTGAAAAAAAAGATAAATACAATCATTTTTATATATGCACAAAGAAATTTCAAATGCAGTTCAAGTTTTAAAAGCTGGCGGACTCATACTCTATCCTACCGATACCGTTTGGGGAATTGGCTGTGATGCTACCAATGCGGAGGCGGTTGAAAAAGTGTTTCAACTGAAAGAGCGCGCAGACAACAAAGCACTGATTTGTTTGGCAGCCGATGATCGCATGTTGAGTAAATACGTAAAAGAGATTCCAAAAGTAGCGTATGATATTTTTGACGTTGCTGAAGAGCCAATTACAATTATTTATGATGACGCTCAAAATTTGGCCGAAAATTTAATTGCAGAAGACAAATCCATTGCCATCAGAATTCCGAATGACGATTTTTGTTTTCAGTTGCTCAGGCGCTTTGGAAAACCCATCGTTTCAACATCGGCTAATGTCAGCGGCAAACCCACACCAAAATCATTCAAAGAAATAGCACCCCACATTTTAAAAGGTGTGGACTATGTTGTAAATTTGCATCGCGAAAAAGTTTGCGCCAAACCTTCGTCAATCATTAAGTTGAGTGCGAATGGAAAGGTGAAAATTATAAGATAAAAAAAACTCCAAAATTCAAATTCCAAATTCCAATAATCTGTTTGGTATTTGGTACTTGAAATTTGAATATTATGAAATATCAAGCCTTAACTCATCCAATTTTTAAAATCATCTCCCAATCTGCTGAAGAATTAGGAATTGATGCATACGTCATTGGTGGCTTTGTTCGTGATTATATCCTAAAACGCGGCCAACATAAAGACATTGATATTGTCGCTATTGGCAGTGGTATTGCCTTGGCAAAGCAAGTGGCCAAAAACATTCCAAACCGTCCTAAAGTTCAAGTGTTCAAAACCTATGGCACTGCTATGTTACGTTATGAGGACATTGAAATCGAATTTGTAGGCGCCCGCAAAGAATCTTATACGGAAGAAAGCAGAAATCCGATTGTGGAAAATGGCACTTTGGAAGACGACCAAAATCGTCGTGATTTTACGATAAATGCGATGGCTCTTGATTTGAGTTCAGCTCATTTCGGTAATTTACTCGATCCGTTTGGTGGCATTGCTGATTTGGAAGCGAAAATCATCAGAACGCCATTAGATCCTGACATTACCTATAGCGACGATCCGTTGCGCATGATGCGTGCCATCCGATTTGCGACACAGCTCAATTTTACCATTGAAAAAAAATCGCTTGACGCCATTTCAAAAAACAAGGAACGCATTAAAATAATTACCAACGAGCGGATTGTGGTTGAGCTCAATAAAATTATTGAAAGTGACATTCCCTCCATCGGTTTTTTATTATTGGAACAAACTGGCTTACTAAATTATATCCTTCCAGAATTGAGCGCCTTAAAAGGTATTGATGAGAAAGAAGGACAAACACACAAGGATAATTTTTATCACACCTTAGAAGTTGTTGATAATATTGCTCTACACACCAATGATGTGTGGTTACGATGGGCAGCACTTCTGCATGATATCGGTAAAGCACCCACAAAAAAATTCAGTAAAAAAGTTGGCTGGACGTTTCATGGCCACGAATTTGAAGGCTCAAAAATGGTCTATAGACTTTTCAAACGATTGAAAATGCCATTGAATGATAAAATGAAATTTGTTCAAAAAATGGTGTTTATGAGTTCCAGACCAATTGTGTTGGCACAAGAAGTTACTGATTCTGCCGTGAGACGCTTGGTTTTTGACGCTGGTGATTATGTAGATGATTTAATGATGCTGTGTGAAGCAGATATCACGACCAAAAATCCAAAGAAATTCAAAAAATATCATAATAATTTCAAACTCGTCAGAGATAAGATTGTTGAAGTTGAAGAGCGCGATCAAGTTCGAAATTTCCAACCCCCAATTTCGGGCGAAGAAATCATGGAAGCTTTTGGAATAAAACCCTCACGAGAAATCGGACTGATCAAGGAAACGATTAAGGAAGCGATTCTGGAAGGTCATATTCCCAATGAACATGCAGCAGCTTATGAATTGATGTTGACGGAAGGGAAACGTTTGGGGCTGACCGAGGTTTGAGGAATTAGGGATTAGTTTAACAAATTGAAATCGAAGTTGAAATTGAAATTGAATTTCAACTTTATTTTAAACTTGGCTATTGAGCGTAGTCGAAGTATTAAATTCATTTTTTAATGACAAAACAAAAAGATAATAAGAAAGTCATTTATTGGCTTCTTACGGGTTGTGCACTACTCTTTATCATGGTAATTATTGGTGCGATTACGAGGTTAACGGATTCTGGTTTGTCCATCTCCGATTACAAATTGATCACAGGTACCATTCCACCACTCAATGAAGTAGAATGGCAGAAAGCTTTTGATCTGTACCAACAGTATCCAGAATTCCAGAAGTTGCATTCGCATTTTACTTTATCCGATTTTAAGGGGATTTACTTTTGGGAATGGTTGCATCGTGTGATGGGACGCCTCATCGGTTTAGTCTTTATTTTTCCTTTTATTTACTTTTTGGCGACCAAGCAACTGACTTCAAAAACCATTAAAAAATCGCTGGTTTTACTTTCGCTAGGTGCTTTTCAAGGTTTTCTGGGCTGGTATATGGTCAAAAGTGGTTTAGTGGATATGCCAAACGTGAGCCATTACAGATTGGCGGCACATTTAACAACGGCATTTTTGACTTTTGCGGCAACGCTTTGGGTGGCTTTGGATTTAAAATTTCCTCATAAAAAAGCTGTCGATAAAAACTTTAGAAACCTCATCATTGTGGGATACGTTGTTCTATTGATTCAAATTATTTACGGTGGTTTTGTGGCCGGATTAAAAGCTGGATTATTGCATAACCATTGGCCATTTATGAACGAAGGAAAATTCATGCATGAATCGGCGTATGCCATTGACCCGCTCTATTTAAACTTTCTTGAAAACCCAAGTGGCATTCAATTTTTTCACCGCACCTTTGCTTATGTGGTTGTCATTATGATCGCGATCATTTGGTATCGTGGCAAACAAATGACAATAACGAAATTACAAGACCAAAGCCTTAACAGCTTGCTCATTCTTGTTGGCGTTCAGTTTTTATTAGGTGTACTTACCATTATTTACGGTGTGCCACTCTGGCTGGGTGTTGCACATCAAATTGGGGCGTTTTTCCTCCTGTCAGCAATGACATTTACATTACATCGCTTTAGTAGATAAAAGAAAAGGTTTAACTTTGCAAATTAAATTTTAAACATGGTTTATAGATTCAGAATAGTTCTTGATAACGACACCGAGGATGATGTTTTTAGGGATATTGAAATTCGCGAAACAGACTCACTTGAAGACCTTCATAATAGTATCACCCAAGCTTTTGGCTTTGATGGTATTGAGATGGCCTCTTTTTATTTAAGTGATGACGAATGGAATCAAGGCGAGGAAATTTCCATGTTTGATACGAGCGAAGGTTATGACAAAATGAGGTTGATGTCAGAAACACCAATCAACGATGTGTCTGATGAAAATAAAACCAAATTGATTTATGTGTATGATTTCTTAAACATGTGGACTTTTTACGTGGAATTAGCAGAAATCGTTGAAGAAACCCAAGGTACTGATTACCCAAATCTTATGTTCGTACATGGTCAAATCCCTACAGAAGCGCCTCAAAAGTCATTTGAAGCTGAAAATGAATATGATGACTACGATGAGTTTGACGACGATTTTGATGTGGATGATTACGACAATCTAGATTTTGATGAAAACTGGAATTAAAAGACATTCCTTATTTTTGTTGGTATTATTTATTGTTTTTGTCTGATTAGAACTTAACATGTTTTATTAGAACATCAGGGCAAGGATTTTCAAATCTATTTGTTTTTCAATTTTATCCAAGCAAGTCTATTATCTATATTCTAGCTTCTTTATTCTATTTTCTATTTTCCTCTATTTCAAAGACCGCATATTCACATTCTCATAATTCCGCTGCACAAAATCCAGGGCATTTTTTACGATTTCCCCCATATTTTTACTGCGTTTGAATTCTAGATCCTGAGTATATTCAAATATCTTCATTTTTAAAAGCTCGATATGTTCTGGTTTAGATATCGTATCAGCAATCATACAATCCAATAATTCCTTAATACGTTCATGATAGCTGATCAATCGTTTGGCAACAATGGAGCGTTCTTCCAATTTATATTGGTCAATGGATTCCTTCTGAAATAATCCTTGTACCAATTGTACCATCGCTAAATTTTCCTTAAAAAACTGCGGACGATACACATTGAATTTGCCCTCAAAACTTTGTTGGTCAAAATCGATAGCTCTAATTTTATAGACCACATGGTCAAAATCATGCGTGGGGACAATGACATAATTATAGGAGCGCATATCTCCTAAAAGTCGAATCATACAGCGTTCATTGAACTTTACAAACTCTTTGGCAATCTGCGATTTTTCAGATGTCGAACAGTTGGGCAACATGTTTTTTATAAATTCATCTCCGGGAATTCCTGCAATATGTTCTTCAATCAAGGTGTCTTGATAGACCAAGAAATTCAAGTTATAGGGCGAAAGCATATGCTCCAATTCTAATCCGTAAATACGCGAAGCATCTGCTTTTTTTACATATAAATAGCTGTAATTATCATTAAGAATATTTCGAATCTTGACCCGAAACGGCTTTGAATTTCCAAAGGTGCAATAGTCGATGGCATCCACATTTAAAAACGGAATGGTGCGTTCATTTCCGTCAGAATGTAAGAGCGTGTAAACTTTTTTCAGACTTAAATCTATTTCCTGTCTTTCAAATTCATTAAAATATACCCGTACCCAAAGTGTGTCATTATCATCCTTATCATACAAAACAATCGAACCTTGAAAGCGCAACAAATCATCATAAAAAATAGGTAATTTTATGTTTCTGTTATATTCAGAAAGATAGTCATGCAACTTTTCCGTTATCGGATAAGAAGGTTTTCTCAGGGATATTTTAAGATCTTCCATGATGTCAAAGTTAACTCAAAGGTAAAGTTTTTATATTTACCTATGTAACAAATTTAAGCATCACTCGTCATACGTATAACTAATCAATCAGAAAAACATCTTGGAAACGATCCTCACCATCAGCAACCTCACCAAAAAGTTCGGATATCTTACAGCAGTCAAAGATTTGTCATTTACCATCCAAAAAGGTAATGTTTATGGCATTTTAGGCCCAAATGGCAGTGGAAAATCGACCACTTTGGGTATTGTTCTTAATGTGGTCAATAAAACCTCTGGCGATTTTAGCTGGTTTGAAGGAAGGACGACCACGCATGATGCTCTAAAAAAAGTGGGAGCGATTATAGAAAACCCGAACTTCTATCCTTATATGACCGCTTATCAAAACTTAAAGTTGGTCTGCAAAATTAAAGGCGTTGATTATAGTAAAATTGATGAAAAACTAGAAATCGTTGGACTTTTAGATCGAAAGAATAGCAAGTTTAGTAATTATTCCTTGGGAATGAAACAACGTCTGGCAATTGCTTCTGCACTACTGAATGATCCTGAAATACTGATTTTAGATGAACCGACCAACGGATTGGATCCGCAAGGGATTCATCAAATCAGAACTTTGATCAAACAGATTGCAAGTGAAGGCACCACCATTTTGTTGGCCTCGCATCTTTTAGATGAAGTTGAAAAAGTATGTTCGCATGTGGTCGTTCTTCGCAAAGGCGAAAAATTATATTCTGGTCGTGTCGATGAAATGATTTCCAGTCATGGATTTTTTGAATTAAAGTCTGCTCAGCATGAGTCATTATTGGCATTTTTAAAAGATAATCCAGATTTTATCAGTGTGAAGGAAGAAGGCGAACTCATCACCGCTTTTTTAAACCAACCTATAGATGCGGCAACCTTCAATAAATTAATGTTTGAAAAAGGCATTACGCTTTCGCATTTGGTAAAACGCAAAGAGAGTTTGGAAGAGCAATTCCTAAAATTAACTGACAACAACTAATTCATCAAATCCAATCTTATGTTACGACTAGTCAATTTAGAACTACAAAAACTACTTTTAAATACCGCGAGTAAAGTGTTGATATTTATCTCCTTTATTCTGCCGTTTACGGTTTTGATCCTTTCCTCCATTAAAATTAATTTCTTCGGATTTTTCACTTTGGAATTAGGTGAACTTGGCATTTTCAACTTCCCCATCATCTGGCATATTACGACATTTTTCGCCTCCTTTTTTAAACTGTTTTTCGCGATTGTTGTGGTGAGTATGATCGGTAATGAGTATAGTAATAAAACTATCAAACAAAACTTAATTGACGGATTGAGCAAAAAGGAATTTATACTTTCTAAATTTTATACCATCGTTTTCTTTTCCTTGCTAGCAACTGTTTTAATTGGAGTGGGCTCATTTTTCATCGGCCTCTATTATTCTAGCTATACCGAAGCATCGATTATTTTTAGAGAAACAGAGTTTCTATTAGCTTACTTTGTAAAATTGGTCGGATTTTTTAGTTTGTGTCTTTTCTTTGGAATGTTGGTAAAGCGCTCTGCTTTTGCCTTGGCTTTTATCTTTATCCTATACATTTTGGAATGGTTCATCTTTGCGATTGTAAAAAAAATAACAAGTTTAGAAATGGCGTGGAAAGTAAAGAGTTTTCTACCATTAGAATCCATGTACAAATTGATCGACCAACCTTTTCAACGGGTCATCATGACCAAGTATCCTGACCAAATTGATATGGCCTATGATTACGCTGTTCATTGGTATGAAGTTGTAATTGTATTGAGTTGGACCGCCCTATTTGTATTTTTATCTTATATATTGTTGAAACGACGAGATTTATAATATCAAGAAGCTATCAGCACCTTTAAGCTTTGGATTATTGAATTCCGATGAACTTCAATATGTTAATTATCACGCATTTCATCGTCTTTATTTGCATTTCGTCTTGTGCTTCTGTAGTTTTACGATCTAATTTATTGAGGTTTAATCTCATCGTCCCAAACCTGAGGTTTTTCTGACTAAAACTTAACCTACAAAGAATGAAATCGTTCCAATTAGTCCTCATGGTTATGGCATGTATGCTGTTCAACAGTGCATTAAGTCAGAAAATAACGATCAATGGCAACGTCAGCGCTCAACAACTTATCGAAAATCATTTAATACAAGGGTGTGTAGAAACCTCCAATATCGACTCTCCTGTTAATGGATCGATAAACGGATTTTCAAGTTTTGGCTATTTTGAGCGCGGGAGCTCTAATTTTCCATTTAAAAACGGCATCATGCTATCCACAGGAAAGGCAGTTTCTGGTGGAAACGGGCTCAAAGAAAAGATGTTGCATGAAGGCGATGAAAACTGGAAAAATGACACTGACCTCGAAGCAGCTTTGGGCCTTTCAAATACCATAAATGCTACGGCGATTGAATTTGACTTTTCATCAATTTCGAACCATATCCAATTCAATTACCTTTTAGCTTCAGAGGAATATTACGGAAACTTCCCATGTGAAATCTCTGATGGATTCGCATTTCTTATCAAAGAAGCAGGAACGAATGATCCCTACGTCAATATTGCACTGATTCCAGGAACGACAACACCAGTAAACACCAATACAATTCACAACGGCATAAATAATCAATGTGGTCCTTCAAATGCCGAATTCTTTGAAGGCTATGCTTTAGGCGACACCAATTATAATGGTAGAACTAAAGTCATGACGGCAACAGCTAGTATTATACCAAACGTTACCTATCATATAAAATTGGTCATTGCTGATTATTTGGATGAGAATTATGATTCGGCCGTTTTTATTGAAGGGAATAGTTTTAACGCTTATGTTGATTTAGGCGATGACATCACAACTTGCGCAGATCAAGTGACCATAAACGGCGATATTAACAATCCGTCCGCCACTTATTCTTGGTTTTTGAATAATGTGCTTATTGACGGTGAAACTCAGTCCACATTAACGGTTAACCAATCCGGAAACTATACCGTAAAGATTGAAATCCCTATAGCATTGAGCTCCTGTACTATTGAAGACAGCATTAATATTAAGCTCAGTGCAACGCAAACCGCTGAACCCATTAGTGACTTTGAACTTTGCGATGATACGTCATCAGATGGCATAGAATTTTTTGATTTAAATTTGAAAACTCCAGATGTAATTAAATCAGTACCAAAATCCAGCTATAGTATTTCCTATCATTGGTCTTATGAAGAAGCCGCTGATAATACGGGAGAAATCCTGGCTCCTGTTCAGAATCAGCTCCATCAACCCACGACCATTCATGTACGAATTGAGGATACAATCAACGGATGTTTGGCATTTTCAACATTTAATCTGGTAGTCAATTCGTTGCCAGAATTTATAAAACCTACAGACTTAATAGGTTGTGCTGATGACATCTCCAACGGACTGACAGCCATTGACCTGACCGAAAAAGATGATGAAATCACTAATGGCAATAGCAACTTAAAAGTATCCTACCATCATACCGTTGGCGATGCTAATTCTGGAGATAACGCAATTTCTTCGCCTTATAACAATGCCTCCAGAAATGAACAATTATATGTGCGTGTTGAAAATGTGCTTACCGGTTGTGCTGCCACTACTACTTTAATTATAAACGTATTGGACAAACCGATAATTAACACCAATGCACATTTTATAGATGCCTGTGATTTCGATCATAATGGTTTTGCTGAGTTTGACCTCACTACCATTACACCTGATGTTTTAGTGGGCATCACTGGAGTTTCCACAAGTTTTCATGAAACTTATGACGATGCACTCTCAGGCCTTAATGCGATCCCAAACCCAAACAGCTATACCAACACAAAAAAAAATTTACAAATTGTATTTATTAGAGTTACTGATGATGTTTCGGGCTGTGCTTCTGTGACGCCTATCGAAATCCATACGAATTTGTTATTGACGGGCACACGAATTAAAGATTTTTCAGTTTGTGAGCTTAAAGACGGTGAAGCACCAAAGTTTGACCTCAATGACATGGAGGAAACCATTGTTAATGAACTTCCAGATGTAACGGTCGAATTCTATGAATCTCTCGAAGATCAAGCAGCAGAAATCAATGCATTAAATAAGGCATTACCTTACAGACCATCACAACTTCCTAAAAAACTTTATATCACTTTACGCAGCTCAACCTGTTCTGAAATTTCTGAAATCGAATTGATCTTGAATCCTATGGTTGATTTTCCATCCATCGGCTCCGTGACCTATTGCGATACCGATCAAGATCTTCTCACTTTAATCGATTTGGGCTCTTTTTCGAGCGCTATTGCCAATGGCGAAGCAGGATATTCCGTGCGCTATTTCGCAACGGAGAATGATGCTAAAAAGAATATCAATCAACTTCCTAATTTTTATCAAAACGTAGATCCGACCATAACCATCTACACCCGTACCATTGCAAACGCAACGGGATGTTCGGATGTTAAAAGTTTTGAAATTACGGTTTTACCAGCACCGGAAACCCATGCTGCAGAAGACATTATTATTTGTGATGATGATCAAGATGGACTTTCAATTATCAACCTCAACAAAAAGATAAGTGAGATTGTTTCCGACCTATCCAACAGAAGTTTTTCATTTCACACCTCGCTTGCTGATGCTGAAAGTGGCACCAATCCCATTGTAAATCCAGCTTATTATAATGCAAAAACCGAAACTGTTTATACGCGTGTACAAAGCACGCTCCTTGGAGAATGTCATAGCATTGAACCCATAAAAATAATTATAAACACGTTACCTATCATCCCACAGATCAGCAATTATATATATTGTGAAGAGGACGACAATGGGTTTGGAGATTTTGTTTTTAAGACCAAGGATGCTGAGATTTTGAATGGACAAAAAGGAAAAAGCGTTTCGTATTATTTAAATGCGATTGACGCTGAAACTAGAAATAATCCTATTGATAAAAACAAAGCCTTTAACAATACCATTTCTCCCCAAACGATACATGTCAGAGTTGAGAACATCACAGATGATACCTGTTACAGTACGGGATCCTTCTTTATTGAGGTCGGAAAAAACCCTAAATTCAATGCTCCTCGCGACTGGTTTGAATGTGATGACATCTCTAATGACGGCCTTGGAGTTTTCGATTTATCCTATAAAATTTCTGAAATTAAAAAAGACATTCAGGATAATTTGAATATTACATTTTACACCTCTTTGGCAAACGCAGAAAAAGCCTACAATCCAATTCCTTTGGAATATACGAACATTAAAAATCCGCAATTAATATATGCGCGTATTGATAATGGCTCTATTTGTGCACCGATTACAACTTTCAATATTGGACTTACCAAAGCACCTGAAGCAAACCCTTCAAAACCTTTAGAAATGTGCAGTCCAGATGCCAATGAAAAAATGACCTTTGATCTTACCCTGGCAGAATTTGATATTTTGGATGTCAGACAGTATAACCTGGATATTCAATATTATGCCAACGCCCAAGATGCAGAGTCGCAAACCAATGTGATTAAAACTCCGAAATCTTACACGAACATTTCAAATCCACAGACCGTTTTTGTGCGGATTACAGATACAAAAACACTTTGTTATCTGTCCATTCCAATTGATCTGATTGTCAATCTGCCTCCTGTGTTTCATCCTATCAACGAGGTTATAATTTGCGCGAATAGCTCTAAATCTTTCGATCTTACCGAGATCAACTACGAATTAATCAAGGACGCCGCCAATGTTGATGTTACCTATTACAAATCACAAGCTGACGCCCTGGCAGGTACCAATGCGGTTAGTACTGATTACACCTATAAAACCTCAGCTGACAGATTGTTTATCCGAATGGAAAACAGGAACTCGGGTTGTTTTAGCCTACATAATTTAGTACTTAAGATCAATCCACTGCCTATTGCCAACGCTGTTCCTGATTTAGACCATTGTGATGATGACTTTGATGGCTTGTACACTTTTGATCTTTCTCAACAGACTGCTAAAGTTCTTAATGGACAGGATGCCAATAAATTTAGCGTTTCCTATCATGACAAAATTGTTGACGCAAATTCAGGAGAAAATGCGCTTAGCACTTTATATGCTGCAACCGATATGCAAACCATTTATGTCAGAATTAAAAATAATGCCACGGGCTGCTTTAATACCACGAAGTTTAAAACCCTTGTACATCGTCGACCAGTGGTTGATATTCCTGATCAAACAATATGTGTTATCGATGGCTCAATCGTGGTCAGCGCCAACACTTTTAATAAGGATGACACTTACTTATGGTCCACCAACGCAACAACTCCAGAAATAGAAATCGACATTACTGAACTTGGAACCTATTGGGTGCAAGTCACGACCATTTTTGGATGCGAAACGACTCAAAGTTTTGAGGTCATCAAATCGGAAAGTGCAACGATTAATTTTACTGAAAGCATTGACTTTTCTGACCCTAATAATATTACGGTAACCATAAGCGGTATCGGCAATTACTTGTATGTTTTAAATGACAATCCACCACAGGAATCAAACTTTTTTGAACATGTTCCGATTGGTCCAAATTTGATCACAGTAATTGATTTGAACGGCTGCGCTGAAGTTACTAAAGAGGTCATCATCCTTGACACCCCAAAGTTTATCACGCCAAATGCTGACGGCTATTTTGATACTTGGCACATTACAGGCGTAGAAAATCTACCTGGAACTGTCATTTATATTTACGACCGATATGGCAAACAACTGGCTTATTTGACTTCAACTTCTCAGGGTTGGGATGGCACGTACAATGGTCAAAATATGCCAGCAACAGATTATTGGTTTGTTGCTGATGTTAAAAAGGACTACATTTCTTTTCAACTTAAAGGTCATTTTGCATTGGTGCGCTGATAAGAAAGAATTCCTATAGGTTATAAAAAAACGTCCATGATAATATTATTATGGACGTTTTCATTTAATAAGAATGATCCTTTTGGATGTTCTAATTATTTAAATGGTTTATAACCAAATTTTTGACCACCTACTGAAGCATCAGCCATAAGTCCAGCTTTTGGTAAGGCAAATGCCACTACCCCATCATTATAACCAGCGTTTACAGCACCTCCAGATTCTACAATAACCGCTGAGGCTTCTGCTGAAAATTTAAACTGACCTTCTTTAAATCGTTCTAGAGCGCCTTTAGTTTCAAAAAAGATGACTTCAATAATAGCTTGTCCACCTGCCTGAAATCCAATATCTAACTTTTTAAGATCAGCCATTCCGATAGCTTTATGTTTTTCATAAACCACCCCATTTCCAGAAGCACCTCCTATAATAAATCCGCCTTCGCCAACATTAGGAAATAACACATAGCCATAAGCATTTTTAAAGTATTTGCTCAGACCGTTGTTAGCCTGTATAAGCGTCGTTTTTGCGTGATCGGCATCAGCCATAATTTTTCTATCTTTTTTGTGCTGGGAAAAAGTGCTAAACGCGATGAGCATGCAAAGGGCAAAAGTAAATTGTTTTAAAGTTTTCATATTTCATTAATTTAATATTTGTTCAACATTTATCTCTTTATCAATCCCTATTTTATCTTACGCAGATCAAATAAGGACTTATAAAATTAATATGAAAATAACTTCAAAATTACCCTTAATGCTTTATTTATTAATCCAAACGCACTCTGAATCAATCGTGAAGATTTAGGAATATGTTATAATAATTAGCAATTATTCTTCAAAAAACTTTGGTTAAATTTGCATTATGAAATTCAAAATCAAATCAGAATTTAAACCTACTGGAGATCAGCCTCAAGCTATCAAACTACTTTCAAAAGGCATTGAAAACAATGAGAAATACCAAACCTTATTAGGTGTAACGGGATCTGGTAAAACTTTTACCGTGGCCAATGTCATTGAGGAAGTACAACGACCAACTCTGGTTTTAGCACATAACAAAACCCTAGCAGCGCAACTTTACTCAGAATTTAAACAGTTTTTCCCTGAAAATGCAGTGGAGTATTTTGTATCGTATTATGACTATTACCAACCTGAAGCCTATATTCCCTCCTCTGGAGTTTATATAGAAAAGGATCTCTCCATCAACGAGGAAATTGAAAAAATGCGATTAAGCACGACCTCTTCTCTTCTTTCGGGAAGACGAGATGTGATCGTAGTAGCTTCAGTATCGTGTTTATATGGTATCGGAAATCCGGTGGAATTTCAAAAAAACGTGATTACCTTACAAAGAGATCAGGTCATTTCCAGAACGAAATTGCTTCATCAATTGGTGCAAAGTCTGTATTCACGTACGGAAGCCGATTTTAATCATGGTAATTTCAGGATCAAAGGCGATACGGTAGATATTTTCCCGGGTTATGCGGATTATGGGGTTCGTGTTCACTTTTTTGGAGACGAAATTGAGGAAATTGAAGCGTTTAACGTCCTCAATAATAAAGTCATTGAAACTTACGAAAGAATTACCATCTATCCTGCAAACATGTTTGTGACTTCTCCAGAAGTACTGCAAGGTGCAATTAGAGAAATTCAGGATGATTTGGTGAAACAATACGATTACTTCAAGGATATCGGTAAACATTTAGAGGCAAAACGACTCAAAGAGCGTACAGAGTTTGACTTGGAAATGATTCGGGAATTGGGCTACTGCTCGGGCATTGAAAATTATTCGCGCTATTTGGATGGACGCTTACCAGGAACGCGTCCTTTCTGTTTATTAGATTATTTTCCTGAAGACTTTTTAATGGTGATTGATGAAAGTCACGTGACCATCTCACAAGTGCATGCCATGTATGGCGGCGATAGAAGCCGAAAAGAGAACTTGGTGGATTATGGTTTCCGTCTTCCAGCGGCCATGGACAACCGACCTTTAAAGTTTGAGGAGTTTGAAGCTTTACAAAATCAAGTCATCTATGTCAGTGCCACGCCTGCCGATTATGAATTGCAAAAAAGTGATGGTGTTTATGTGGAGCAATTAATTCGTCCGACTGGTTTATTGGATCCGATTATTGAAGTCCGTCCAAGTTTAAATCAGATTGATGATTTGATCGAAGAAATTAACGAACGTGTAGAAAAAGATGAACGGACTTTAGTGACTACTTTGACCAAACGTATGGCTGAAGAATTAACTAAATATCTGGACAGAATCCAAATCAGAGTACGCTATATTCATAGTGACGTGGATACTTTAGAAAGGGTGGAGATTATGCAGGATCTTCGTAAGGGAATATTTGATGTGTTGGTTGGTGTCAACCTATTACGTGAAGGATTAGATTTACCAGAAGTGTCATTAGTTGCTATTTTAGATGCCGACAAAGAAGGCTTTTTACGATCCAACCGTTCATTAACCCAAACTGTGGGTAGAGCGGCAAGACACTTGAATGGGAAAGCTATTATGTATGCTGACAAAATCACCAATAGCATGCAAAAAACAATTAATGACACGAATTACAGACGTGAAAAACAAATTGCCTACAATACAAAACACAGCATTACGCCAACAGCACTCAACAAAAGCTTGGACAATGTATTGTCAAAAAATTCCGTAAGTACGTATAGCTATGAAATGGAAGCCATAAGAGCGGCAGAACCAGAAAGTGAGTACTTGACCAAAGAGCAATTGGAAAAGAAAATCAGAGAGAAACGGAAATTCATGGAACAAGCGGCAAAAGCATTAGACTTTATTGTGGCAGCCCAAGCGAGAGATGAGATTAAAGCGTATCAGGGGAAATTGGAGCAGTTGAAAGTGTAATGATTGTTGATTGTTGATTGTTGATTGTTGATTGTTGATTGTTGATTGTTGATTG